>NZ_JBSGCY010000031.1:0-56306 GCF_053602115.1 Nocardia sp. NPDC004582
CCGGGTGATATCCCGAACACGCGGCACCAGGGCCGCCGCGCGGCGCCGCGCCGGATCCGCAAATTACCCCCCCCCCGCCGGGCGGGCCCCGGAATCCCCGGGGCCCGCACGGCTTTCCGGACAGCAACGCCGGGTGCCGATCCGGTCGAGAATCCGCAGGCCCGCCGAGTCGAGGCGGCCCATCGCTCGCCGGGCGCGCGGAAGTCCGGACGTCCGGCGAGGTCGGAGATGACCGGCCGGCCTTCGCCCCTGGATGCTCTCGGACCGGGAAGGGCCGCCGGCCCGGCCTTCGTCGCAGGTCGAGCGAGGCGGCGAAAAGTGGAGCGGCCGAGGGGGATCGAGTCCGGCTCGGCCGCTGCGGGCCGGCTATTCGACGCCGAGCGAGACTTCGGTCGATTTGATCAGGACCTTGACGGGCGTGCCGTCGGCCAGGCCGAGGTCGTCGGCGGCGTCGCGGGTGATGGAGGAGGTGATCTCGTCGCCACCGGTGAGGCGGATGCGGACGACGGCCATGGCCTCGCCGCGGGTGACCTGGGTGACCGTTCCATCGAGTTGATTTCGTGTACTCAGTCGCATGGTCGCCAGCGTAGTTGGCTGACCGGTTGCTACATCCTCTCGTCGGGTGATTGTGATCTCGGCGTGCCGATCTCGGACACGGGTAGCGTGGCGGGGGTTGCGGTTCGCGCGAGGATTCCGGAGGCGACACGGGCATGCATGTGCGGCAGTGGTGGGAAGATGTCGTGGTGGCGCACGGCCGATTGCCGCTGGCATGCCTGCTGCTGGGGTTCATCGTCGGATTCCTGTTGATCCGGATCAGCGTGCGGCTCATCCGCAAACAGGTGCGGTGGTGGCCCGGCAATGTGCGGGCCGGGGACGTGCACATCCATCACATGGTGTTCGGCGTGATCCTGGTGCTCGGTTCCGGCATGGGACTGGTGACCCTGTATCAGAGCTCGGACGGCGTGATCAGTGCGCTGGCAGCGGTTTTCGGGCTCGGCGCGGCCCTGGTGCTCGACGAGTTCGCGCTCATCTACTACCTGCGCGACGTGTACTGGGAGGAGCAGGGCCGGACCTCGGTGGACGCGGTGTTCGTGGCGCTCGCGGTGACCGGACTGCTGCTGCTCGGGTTCCATCCGCTGTGGCTGCTCGATATCGGTGATGTGCGGGACCTGCGGTCCGAACCGAATGTGCCCGAGCGTTTGCTGACCGTTGCCTTCGCGCTGATGAACCTGCTGCTCGCCGCGATCGTCATCGCCAAGGGCAAGATCTGGACCGGTCTGTTCGGCATGTTCTTCCCGCCGCTGCTGTTCATCGGCGCGCTACGCCTGAGCCGCCCCGGCGCGCCCTGGGCCCGCTGGCGCTACGGCTCCCGCTCGGGCCTGATGCGCCGCGCCATGCGCCGCGAACGCCGGTACCGCCGCCCGATGATCCGCGCCAAGATCTTCGTCCAGGACCTGCTCGCCGGAAAACCCGACGCCGCGCACGTCCTGCGCGCCACCGAGGAAGAGCTGACCCGTACCATCGTCCCGGCCCCGCCCGCCCCGCCGCCGACCCACATCCACCTGCTCCCGGTCCGCAAGCACGAGGAGCGTCCCCCGGAGCACGTCGACAGCCAGTAGCCGCGGCCCGACCCCGATTCCCGTCCGGGCCGCGTCGTCTGGCACAATGCTCAGGTTGCCTTGGGCGCTCTTCGCTCGGGCACCGCCCAATTATCCGGAGCACGAACCGGTAGAGCACCCTCCCCGGGTAGCCGCCAGGTTCCTCTGTTCGCGCGAAAACCAATAAGGACGGACATGAACACCCTCGACTTCGTCGACGCTAGCTCGCTGCGCAACGACATCCCGGACTTCCGCCCGGGTGACACCGTCAACGTGCACGTGAAGGTTATTGAAGGCAACAAGGAGCGCATCCAGGTCTTCAAGGGCGTCGTCATCCGCCGCCAGAACGGTGGCATCCGCGAGACCTTCACCGTGCGCAAGGTGTCGTTCGGTGTCGGCGTGGAGCGCACCTTCCCGGTGCACAGCCCCAACCTCGACAAGATCGAGGTCGTGACCCGCGGTGACGTGCGTCGCGCCAAGCTGTACTACCTGCGCGATCTGCGCGGCAAGGCCGCCAAGATCAAGGAGAAGCGCTGAGGTAGCGACCGCCCCGACTCGTCGGGGATCGGTTCTCACAGAGCATCACGGTCGGCTCGCCCGACGCCGAGTAGCCCGGCACCGCATGGTTCTTCGCGGTGCCGGGCTACTCTGTTCCGGTGGCAGACGAGAGCGAGTCGGTGACGATGTCCGGGTCGGGCGATGACAATGGGTCCCAGACGCCCGAACCCCTGCAGCCGAAGCCGAAGAAGAAGCAGCGCCCGTTCTGGCAAGAGCTGCCCATCCTGGTCGGTTTCGCGGCGTTGATCGTGGCGCTGCTGGTGACTTTCATCGGGCGGCCGTACGTGATCCCGTCGCAGTCGATGGAACCCACCCTGCACGGGTGCGCGGGCTGCACCGGTGACCGCATCTACGTGCAGAAGCTGAGCTACTACTTCGGCGACCCGAAGCCGGGCGACGTGGTGGTCTTCGTCGGCCCGACCGACGACTGGAACCGGCACTACAAGTCGATCCGTTCCTCGAACACCGCGGTGCGCGGCGTGCAGAACTTCCTGTCCTTCTTCGGCCTGGTGCCGCCGGACGAGAACGACCTGGTCAAGCGCGTCATCGCGACGGGCGGCCAGTCGGTGAAATGCTGTGACGCGCAGGGCCGGATCCTGGTCAAGGACAGCGCCCCCGGTTCGGAGTGGAAGCCGCTCGACGAGCCGTACGTGCTGCACAACAACCCGTTCAACGCGCAGAACCCCGATATCCAGTTCAATGTCGGCGGCCGCGCGTTCCCCGAGGTCAAGGTGCCCGAGGGCAACCTGTGGGTGATGGGCGACAACCGCGCCGAATCCGCCGACTCCCGCTATCACATGCGCGATGAGCTGAACGGCACCGTCCCGGTCAAGGATGTGCGCGGCAAGGCCGTGTTCAAGATCTGGCCGCCCAGCCGCATCGGTCCGGTCCGGGCCGAGAACCCGCAGACGAACTGATAATCGCGAGATAATCGACCGGTGGGGAAGATGGCAGGCGGAGCGGCCGGCGTGCGCCGGAAGGAGCGCGGCGGCAAGAAGATTCAGCGGATCGACCGCGGTGACTGGCCGCCGCGCGTGGTCATGCGGCCCGCGGGCGGGCTGCGCACGCTCGAGGCCGCGCTGATCCGTAGCGGGCTGGGTCCGGTCGCGGGCGTGGACGAGGCCGGGCGCGGCTGCTCGGCCGGTCCGCTGGTCGTGGCTTCCTGCCTGCTACCGCCCAAGGCCTACACCTCGCTGGCCGGTCTCGACGATTCCAAGAAGCTCACCGAGAACACCCGTGAGCAGCTGTTCCCGATCATCAAGCGGCTGGCGCTGGCCTGGTCGGTGGTGGTGGTCCCGGCCTGGGAGATCGACGCCATCGGCATCCACGTGGCCAATATCGAGGGCATGCGGCGCGCGGTGGCCGGACTCGATCCGGTGCCCGGCTATGTGCTGACCGACGGCTTCCGGGTGCCGGGCATCCCGGTGCCCTCGCTGCCGGTGATCGGCGGCGACGCGTCGGCGGCCTGTATCGCGGCGGCCAGTGTGCTGGCCAAGGTGACCCGGGACCGCATGATGGTCGAGATGGACCGGGAGTATCCCGGCTACGGTTTCGCGGCCCACAAGGGCTACAACACCCCCGAGCACAATGAGGCGCTGACCCGCCTCGGCATCACACCAGAGCACCGTCGATCGTGGCGAAACGTCCGGGAGACCGGCCGAGTGGCTACCGACACGGCGTATGCGGGATGATGTCTCTACACCCAGTTGGGCGACAAGGAGGACGTTCCACCCGATGAGCGCCGAGGACCTCGAGAAGTACGAAACCGAGATGGAGCTATCCCTGTACCGCGAGTACAAGGACATCGTCGGGCAATTCTCGTACGTGGTGGAGACCGAGCGTCGCTTCTACCTCGCCAATTCCGTCGAACTGCGTCCGCAGAACGCCGATGGCGAGGTGTACTTCGAGGTTCGGATGTCGGATGCATGGGTGTGGGACATGTACCGGCCCGCGCGCTTCGTGAAGCACGTTCGCGTGATCACCTTCAAAGACGTGAATATCGAAGAGCTGGAGAAGACCGACCTGCGGCTTCCCGACTGATCCACAGGCCGGAGGTTATCCACAGCCTCGCTGTTTTCCCAGTTCGGCATGGCCGGGTCCGGTAGGGCCACGGCCATGCTGGCTGAATGGCACAGCATCTGGCGCTGGGAGCGCAGGGGGAAGACCTGGCCGCGGACTACCTCCGCACGGCCGGCATGTCGATCGTCGCCCGCAATTGGCGATGCCGCTACGGCGAACTCGACCTCATCGCCCGCGAGGGCGACATCACCGCCTTCATCGAAGTCAAAACCCGCCGCAACCTGACCTGCGGCCGCCCCGAGGAGGCCGTCACCCTCCTCAAACAGCAACGCATCCGCCACCTGGCCCGCCACTGGCTGCACGACCACCCGGGCCCCTTCCAGCGCATCCGCTTCGACGTCGTCTCCGTCCTCCTGCGCCCCGCCCGCCCACCGGAAATCCTCCACCTGAAGGCGGCGTTCTGATGCCGCTGGGCAGGGCCTACTCGGTAGCCGTCAACGGCGTCGAAGGCCAACTCGTGGAAATCGAAGCCGACATAGGCCAGGGCCTCCCGTCGGTTCACCTGGTCGGCCGCCCCGACACCACCCTCCAGGAGTCCCGCGACCGCGTCCGGGCAGCGGTCTCCAACACCGGCGAGAAATGGCCCGACGGCCGCGTCATCCTGGCCCTGTCCCCGGCCACCCTCCCGAAGGTGGGCAGCGTCTACGACCTGGCCCTGGCCGGGGCCGTACTCGACGCGGCGGGCGCGATCCCCTCGAACCGCCTCGCGGAATCGGTGCTGCTGGGCGAATTGGCCCTCGACGGCCGGGTCCGCCGGGTTCGTGGCATCCTCCCGGCCGTCCTGGCCGCCCGCAATGCCGGCCGCCGCACGGTCATCGTCCCGACCGGGGCCTTGCCCGAGGCCGGTCTGGTCGACGGCATTCGGGTGCTCGGCGCGTCGACCCTGCTCGAATTGCTCGAATGGCTGCGGGGCGGCGGCGAACTCACCCAGCCCGACCCGGTCCAGCCGGTGGCGGAGGCGTCGATCGGCGACCTGAGCGAGGTCGTCGGGCAGGACGAGGCGCGCTGGGCGCTCGAGGTGGCGGCGGCCGGGGCTCATCACCTGTTGCTGACCGGTCCGCCCGGGATCGGGAAAACCATGCTGGCGCAACGCCTTCCGGGACTACTGCCGCCGCTGCGGGAACGGGACTCGCTGGAGGTGACCGCGATTCACTCGGTGGCGGGCACGCTGTCCGGCGATGCCCCGCTGATCACCGCGCCGCCGTTCGTCGCGCCCCACCACTCGTCGTCGGTGACGGCGATGATCGGCGGCGGGTCGGGTTCCGCCCGGCCGGGTGCGGTGAGCTGTGCGCACCGCGGTGTCCTGTTCCTCGACGAATGCGCCGAGCTGGGCACCAAGGTCCTCGAGGCACTGAGAACCCCGTTGGAGGAGGGGGAGGTTCGCATCGCGCGCAGGGATGGCGTGTCCCGTTTCCCGGCCCGCTTCCAGCTCGTCCTGGCCGCGAACCCCTGCCCATGCGCCCCCGCCCGGGATATCGACTGCATCTGCGCGCCCCTGGCCCGCCGCCGCTACCTCGGCAAACTCTCGGGCCC
This sequence comes from Nocardia sp. NPDC004582, assembly GCF_053602115.1. Taxonomy (NCBI): domain Bacteria; kingdom Bacillati; phylum Actinomycetota; class Actinomycetes; order Mycobacteriales; family Nocardiaceae; genus Nocardia; species Nocardia sp. NPDC004582. Next base: position 5,769 of record NZ_JBSGCY010000031.1, read on the forward strand.
GCTGATGGATCGCATCGACATCGCGGTGCAGATGCACGCCCAGGCCGCGGGCGCGTTCACCGGCGACGAGGTCGAGACCAGCGAGGTCGTCCGCGCCCGCGTGACCGCGGCCCGTGCGGCGGCCGCCGAGCGGTGGGTCGAACTCGGCATGTCCACCAATGCCGAAGTCCCCGGCCACGTTCTCCGCCAACGCTTCCGCCTGCCTCGCGAGGCGCTCGCCCCGGTCGAGAACGCTCTCCAGCACGGCCGCATGTCCGCCCGCGGCGCCGATCGCGCGATCCGGGTCGCCTGGACCGTCTGCGATCTTCGCGGCGGCGATATTCCGAGCGCCCAGGATGTCCTGCAGGCCTTGAGCTTCCGGCAGCGAGGTGCGGCATGAGCGAGAACGGCGATGGGTCCGCTGGTGTCGGTGAGGGCGGGACCCGGGAGCCCGGCAACGCTGAACATGGCCGCGGCTCCGGTTGGACCGGCGTGTTCCACGGGACGCCGATCCACGACGGCGGCTCGGTCGCGGGTGGTGATGCGGATGCGCGGCGGTTGGCGTGGGTGTATCTGTCGCGGGTGGTGGAGGGGCCGTGCGCGGCCTTGTCGGCGTTGATCGAGTCGGTGGGGGTGGTGGACGCGGCGCGGGCGGTGCGGGAGCGGGCGCTGCCCGAGGTGTTGCGCGGGCCCACCGAGTCGCGGCGCGGGATCGAGCGGGCGGAAGCGGATCTGGCGCATATCGAGCGGCTGGGTGGGCGGGTGGTGACGCCGGAGGACGCGGAGTGGCCCGCGTGGCGGATGCTCGGGTTGCGGCAATTGGATCCGGCGCGTGACGCGGATGCGGCTGTGCCGCTGGTGTTGTGGGTGCGCGGGAGCAGGTCGCTGCTCGAGACGACCGAGCGGGCGATCGCGGTGGTCGGGGCCCGGTGCAGTACCGGGTACGGCGATCACGCGACCGGAGAGATCGCGGGCGAGTTGGCCGCGCGGGGATGGACCATCGTGTCCGGGGCCGCGTTCGGGATCGATGGAATGGCCCATCGAGCCGCGCTCGGGGTCGGCGGCATGACGATCGCGGTACTCGCGTGCGGTCCCGATCGCCCGTATCCGGTGCAACACGATCATCTGCTCGCCGAGATCGCCGACCGTGGCCTGGTCGTCACCGAGTACCCGCCCGGAACCTCCGCGCGCAAACACCACTTCCTCGCTCGTAATCGCTTGATCGCCGCCCTCGCCGACGGTGTGGTCGTGGTGGAGGCCGGAATTCGTAGTGGCTCCCGCAATACCGTGAAGTGGTGCCGGCGGTTGGGGCGGCCGGCTATGGCGGTGCCGGGGCCGATCACCTCGGCGGCGTCGGTCGGGTGTCACCGGATGATTCGGGAGGGGGAGGCGTTCATCGTGACTCGGGCCGAGGACATTCTCGACGAGGCCGGGCCGTTGCGGTTGTCGCTGCCGGGAGCTGTTCCGCCGAATCCGGAGGACAACCTCTCGGGGGACGAGGCGCTGGTGCTGGCGGCGCTGCCCACCGCCGGGTCCCGGCTGCCGCGCGCGGTGGTCACCGACACCGGGCTGGCATTGCCCACGGTGCGAGCCACGTTGTCGGCGTTGGAGATCGCGGGGCTGGTCGGGTGTGATGGCGACGGGTGGTACCGGATGCGGTCGTCGGGGGACGCCGGGGCCGGGGCGATCGCGAGCACCCATGAACGGCATCGGTGATCGTGTCCAGGGCGGGTGTGGTGCGATCGCGCGGCGGGGGTGCTTGAAATGGGGGCGGAATGCGGTCAGCGTGGGGGGATGAGTGGGTTGCCCGAGGATTTGGAGGCCTTGCTGGCCGAGTACGGCCGGCATTTGCGGCTGGGGCGGAATCGATCGGCGCATACGGTGCGGGCCTATCTGGGGGATGCTCGCGGATTGCTGGAGCATTTGCTGGAGCGGGCGGTGGATTCCGGTGTGGGGGAGGTGGATCTGGCTTTGCTGCGGTCGTGGCTGGCGGCGCAGGCGGCGGGGGGAGCGGCTCGGACCACGATGGCGCGCCGCGCGTCCTCGGCGCGGACGTTCACCGCGTGGCTGACGCACACGGGTCGGCTGGCGGTCGATCCGGGGCCGCGGCTGGGATCGGCGCGGGCACATCGGGTGCTGCCGTCGGTGCTGGGCAAGGAGCAGGCCCGGGCGGCCATGGACGCGGCCGAATCGGGTGCGGCGCAGCAGGATCCGATGGCGCTGCGGGATCGGCTGATCGTGGAGATGCTGTACGCCACCGGGATTCGGGTGAGCGAATTGTGCGGACTCGACATCGAGGACGTGGATCGGGAACGGCGGCTGGTGCGGGTTCTGGGCAAGGGCAACAAGGAACGATCGGTGCCGTTCGGCGGCCCGGCCGAGCAGGCCCTCGAGGCCTGGCTCCGGTTCGGCCGCTCGGCCCTCGCGACGCCGGAATCGGGCCGGGCGCTGCTGCTGGGCCGCCGTGGCCGCCGCATCGACCCCCGGCAGGCGAGAACCGTGGTGCACGAGGTGGTTTCGGCGATTCCCGGCGCACCCGACATGGGTCCGCACGGATTCCGTCACACCGCCGCCACCCACCTGCTGGAGGGCGGAGCCGACCTGCGGGTGGTGCAGGAGATCCTGGGTCACGCCAGCATGGCCACCACCCAGCTCTACACCCATGTCTCGATCGACCGGCTCAAGAAGGTCCACGACCAGGCTCACCCACGCGCCTGAACAGCCCGTTCGTCAGGCGTCCCGGAAGACTGGGTGATCCACGGCCTATCGGAAAGCTATCGACGACCTATCGACACCCGTGCTAGCGTCAGTTAGGTAACCCTAATTATGCACGACGATGGAGGTGTCCTTTGGCACGCACACGCTTGACGCTGGTGGTCCAGAACACGGTTCACCTGACCGATCACCTGATCCGGGTCCGCTTGGGCGGCCCGGGCTTCACGTCCTTCCAGCCCAACGACAGCACCGACGCCTACGTGAAACTGATCTTCCCGGGCCCCGACGGCGATGTCATGCGCACCTACACCGTGCGCGAAGTCGACCGGGCCGCCCAGGAGATCGCCATCGACTTCGTCCATCACGGTGATGAGGGCATCGCCGGCCCCTGGGCGGCCGCCGCCCAACCCGGCGACACCATCGACCTGTTCGGCCCCGGCGGCGGCTACGCCCCACGTCCCGACGCCGACTGGCACCTGCTGGCCGGAGACGAATCCGCCCTCCCCGCCATCGCCGCCGCCTGCGCGGCGCTGCCCGCCGACGCCGTGGGCCAGGTATTCGTCGAGGTCGGCGGCCCGTCGGACGAACTCGCCTTCCCGCACCCGGAGGGCGTGGAGCTCACCTGGATCCACCGCGGCGACGCCGAACCCGGCGAACGGCTGGCCGCCACCGTCCGCTCCGCGCCGTGGCGAGACGGCCAGGTCCAGGTCTTCATCCACGGCGAGGCCCGCGCCGTCATGCACGATCTGCGCCCGTATATCCGCAAGGAGCGTGCCGTCCCGGCCGAATGGGCGGCCTCCATCTCCGGCTACTGGCGACGCGGCCGCACCGAAGAAGGTTTCCGCGCCTGGAAATCCGAACTGGCCGAACGCGAAAAGGCCACGCCCGCAGCCGTTTGACCGATTCCCGCTGGCGACACCCGGTCGCTGAGATCCGGTTCGGGGCATTTCGGCGGGTAGCGTCGATTGTCATGACGACGCCGCCCGCCGAGACCCCCGCCCTACGCGAGCGCCTCCGCACCGCGCTCCGCGCCGCCATGAAGGTCCGCGACCGGCACGCCACCGCGGCTCTGCGCTCGGCGCTGGCGGCGATCGACAATGCCGAAGCCGTCGACGGTTCCGATGTGCGGGCCGGAGCGATCGAGAGCAGCGCCGTCGGCGTCGGCGCGTCCGAACGCGCCCGCCGCGAATTGAGCGAAGCCGAGATCGCCGCCATCGTTCGCGCCGAGATCGACGAACGTCTCACCGCCGCAAAGGAATACGCGGAGTCGGAGAGCGGAGCGGACCGTGTCGCCGGTCTCCGCGCCGAGGCCGCCACCCTCGCCGCTCACCTCCACGGCTGACCCCGGCCGCGGCGATGCCGAACGGCGCGCCGGCCGACCGGACCGGGTCGAGCGCGGGGTGGTCCGCGCCGCTCAGCGGGGCTCGAGCGCGGCGATGTAGCGGCCGGAGAACCAGCGCTGGACGAGACGGACGACGGGTGCGCCGAGGCGGGCGTACCAGGGCCCGGGGGTGGAGAACGAGGCGATGACTCCGTACACGGTGTCGTCGGCGGGGTCGTATTCGACGGCGAAGAGCTCCTCGCCGCGCAATGGATGGCCGGGAAGGGTGCCGTAGGCGAATCCGCGGCGGTTCGATTCGTCGAGGACGTAGACGACCCGGCACGGGGCGGTGACGCCGATCGGGCCCAGTCCGATGCGGACGGTGATGTCGGTGCCGGGCCGGGCCTCGGGCGTGGTCGCCTGCTGGAAGACGCCGCTGCCGCGTTGCATGCGGTATGTGCGGACCTGTTCGGCGGCCTGGTCGAAAAACTCACGGCCGGAACCGATTCGGCGCCGCAGCCGGAAGTGGTGATACCCCGCCGGGAACTCGCCCGCGGTCGCGCCGACGTCGGGGTAGGAGAAGGGCTGCTGCGACATCGATCCATCATGGCCCGCCCGGTGACCCGGCGGATGGATCTGTGAGCGGTTTCAACCGGATCGGCGTGCGATGGATCAGGCCGAGCGGATCGACGTATTCACCGTCGCGCCGCGCGCCCCAGTGCAGGCAGGGGGAGCAGGGCGGGTGCCCGTCGTCGAGCACGCCGATCGGGGTGCCGCGGGTCAGCCTGCGGCCCACCGCGATCGACGCCGTGACCGGCTCATAGGTGGTGCGCAGTCCGCCCGGGTGGTCGATGGAGACCACCGGTTTCCCGGCCACGATTCCGGCGAACACCACGATGCCGTCACCCGCCGCCAGCACCGCCTGACCACGGCTGCCCGCCAGATCGACGCCGCGATGCCCGGGCAACCAGTCGTGCTCGGGTTTGTCGAAGGCCCGCACGACAGCGGGCCGCGACGCGAGCGGCCAGCCGAACTCTCCGCCGGGCGCGGCCGACCCGGGCGCGGCCGACGCGACCGTCATCACGACCATTGCCACCATCGCCACGACGGGAAATACCCGGCGGAATTCGGGCTCGAAGTAGTTCGCGGACATGCGAATCAGCGTGCGCCCCGCAACCGTCATCCAGCCCCTCCCGCCCCGCGAGTGTGGATGAAATTCAGTATTGTGAATAGAACACGCGCAGCCTTCTGACCAGCGTCGACTGGTCCGGATCACGCCCTGCTCCGGGCCCGATTTCGATCTGACGGAACCGCTGCGTAAACTGATTCAGCGGTTTGCGTCAACGCGGACCGACTTCGCGCGCCCACAGTGAGTGTCGCCGGCTGGTCCCCCTGATTCGTTCTCGGAGGGTTCCGGTGGCCGTGGGCGCCAGGGCAGGGATCGCCGATTCCTGTGTCAACCAGCAACGAGAGGAAGTTACGGAGCCATGGCTGTCGTAACAATGAAGCAGCTGCTCGACAGCGGCGCGCACTTCGGTCACCAGACTCGCCGGTGGAACCCGAAGATGAAGCGGTTCATCTTCACCGACCGCAACGGCATCTACATCATCGATCTGCAGCAGACGCTGACCTACATCGACAAGGCCTACGAGTTCGTCAAGGAGACCGTTGCCCACGGCGGCACCGTCCTCTTCGTCGGCACCAAGAAGCAGGCCCAGGAGTCGATCGCCGCTGAGGCGACCCGCGTCGGCATGCCCTACGTGAACCAGCGCTGGCTGGGCGGCATGCTCACCAACTTCCAGACCGTGCACAAGCGGCTGCAGCGCCTGAAGGAGCTGGAGTCGATGGAGCAGACCGGCGGTTTCGAGGGTCGCACCAAGAAGGAAATCCTCATGCTGACGCGTGAGAAGAACAAGCTGGAGCGCACCCTGGGCGGCATCCGGGACATGGCCAAGGTTCCCTCGGCCATCTGGGTTGTCGACACCAACAAGGAGCACATCGCCGTCGGCGAGGCTCGCAAGCTGAACATCCCGGTCATCGCGATCCTGGACACCAACTGCGATCCGGACCTGGTCGACTACCCGATCCCGGGTAACGACGACGCGATCCGTTCGGCCGCGCTGCTGACCAAGGTCGTCGCCTCCGCCGTCGCCGAGGGTGTGCAGGCTCGCGCCTCGCGCGCCGGTGGCGACTCGAAGCCGGAGGCCGGCGCGGGCGAGCCCCTCGCCGAGTGGGAGCAGGAGCTGCTCGCGCAGGCCGCCCCGGCCGCCGACGCCGAGGCCCCCGCCGTGGAGACCGCTGCCGAGGCGGAGCTGAAGGAAGACCCGGCCACCAAGACCCCGGCCGACTTCTGATCCACCGCCGCCAGGCATCTGTTCACCTTGCCGACCGCTGTCGTTCGATGACGGTCGGCAAGGTGTGACCACCACAGACTTTCACTCACACAGGGAGGCTCGCCCGAGATGGCGAACTACACCGCCGCCGATGTGAAGCGGCTCCGCGAGCTCACCGGCTCCGGCATGATGGACTGCAAGAAGGCGCTCGAGGAGAACGCGGGCGACTTCGACAAGGCCGTCGAGTTCCTGCGTATCAAGGGCGCCAAGGATGTCGGCAAGCGTGCTGAGCGCGCCACCGCCGAGGGCCTGGTCGTCGCGCAGGACGGCGTCCTGATCGAGATCAACTCCGAGACCGACTTCGTGGCCAAGAACCAGGAGTTCCAGGACGTCGCGGCCGCCATCGTGGCCGCCGCCGCGAAGGCCCGCCCGGCCGACCTGGACGCCCTGAAGGCGGTCGACGTCGACGGCAAGCCCGCCGACCAGCTGCTGCAGGAGCTCGCCGCCAAGATCGGTGAGAAGCTCGAGCTGCGCCGCGTCGCCGTGTTCGACGGCCAGACCACCGTCTACCTGCACAAGCGTGCCACCGACCTGCCGCCCGCCGTGGGCGTGCTGATCGAGTACACCGGCACCGACGCCGACGCGGCCCGTGCCGCCGGCATGCAGGTCGCCGCCCTCAAGGCCAAGTACCTCACCCGCGAGGACGTCCCGGCCGAGCTCGTCGCCAAGGAGCGCGAGATCGCCGAGGCGACCGCCAAGGAAGAGGGCAAGCCGGAGGCCGCGCTGCCGAAGATCGTCGAAGGCCGCGTCAACGGCTTCTACAAGGACGTCGTGCTGCTCGACCAGGCTTCGGTCACCGACTCCAAGAAGACCGTCAAGGCCCAGCTGGACGAGGCCGGTGTCACCATCACCCGCTTCGCCCGCTTCGAGGTCGGCCAGGCGTAATCGCCTGACAGCTCGAAAAGGCCCTTCGCTCATCGTGATTCGATGAGCGAAGGGCCTTTCTCGTATCCGGCTCGAGGGCTCAGCCGCAGAGCGAGCAGCCCGACGGCTTGGGCGGGAAGAGCATGTTGGAGATGGCGGCGCTGCCGGAGATCAAGGCGCTGCTCCCGGAGTCGAGGCCGGTGGCGATCGGCGCCGCGCCGTTGTCGGTCACCGGGGTGAGCGGAACCTCGGCCGAGGCGGGTGCCGCGACCGCCGCCAGTCCCGCCGCGAGGGCGAGGGTGGCCAGTCCGGTCCGGACGGTATGAGACTTCGTGTTCACAGGTACTCCTTGATGAGGGAAATTGCCGGTCCTGTTCGGGCAATCCGGCTGAGGGCCTTCACGCGCGCGACGATATGTGAAATGCGTTCAGTTCGAATCGAATCGGGCGCCCCGGGTTTTCGGGGCGGGACTTCTCGGGGGTATAGCCCCGAGATTGCCGCGCGCGTTGCCCGCACTGCCGACCGATGCCCGGAATGTCACGAATCGGTAGGCCGATACGAGGGTCGCCTCACGGTCCCCGCCGGTCGTGAGGCAGGATAGACAGAGCTTTGTTGCCGTCCCGTGCAATTCGTCGGCCGGGATGGTCTTTTCATGTGCCTGCGCACGCTCGAACGTCTGGACAAGGAGACCGATGACGGACCCGGATACCGCCCCCGATCGCAAGGGCTATCGCCGAGTGCTCCTCAAGCTGGGTGGCGAGATGTTCGGCGGTGGCCGTGTCGGTCTCGACCCGGATGTGGTGCAGGCGGTCGCGGAGCAGATCGCCGAGGTCGTCGAGGACGGCGTCCAGGTGGCCGTGGTGATCGGCGGCGGCAACTTCTTCCGTGGCGCCGAGCTCGAGGAGCGCGGCATGGAGCGGGCCCGCTCGGACTACATGGGCATGCTCGGCACCGTCATGAATTCCCTTGCGCTGCAGGACTTCCTGCAGAAGCAGGGCATCGACACCCGGGTGCAGACCGCCATCACCATGGGCCAGGTCGCCGAACCGTATCTGCCGCTGCGCGCCAAGCGGCACCTGGAGAAGGGCCGCGTCGTGATCTTCGGCGCCGGCATGGGCATGCCCTACTTCTCCACCGACACCACCGCCGCGCAGCGCGCCCTGGAGATCGGCGCCGAAGTGGTGCTGATGGCCAAGGCCGTGGACGGCGTCTTCACCGCGGACCCGCGGGAGGACCCCGACGCCACCATGTTCACCCAGATCACCCACAAGGAAGCGCTGGAGCGGGGCCTCAAGGTCGCCGATGCCACCGCTTTCAGCCTGTGTATGGACAACCAGATGCCGATGCTGGTGTTCAATTTGTTGACCAAGGGAAATATCGCCCGCGCCGTCGCCGGTGAGAAGATCGGCACCCTGGTCCGGTCGTGACCGACGACAAGAACCATGACGCAGTGGAGGAAACGCCGTGATTGAAGAAGCGCTCTTCGACGCCGAGGAAAAGTTCGAGAAGGCCGTCTCGGTGGTGAAGGACGATCTGGCCTCGATCCGTACCGGTCGCGCGAATCCTGGCATGTTCGCGCGGATCGTGGTCGAGTACTACGGCTCGATGACGCCGATCACCCAGATCTCCTCGATCACCGTGCCCGAGCCGCGCATGGTCGTGATCAAGCCGTACGAGCAGGCGCAGATGCAGCCCATCGAGACCGCGATCCGCAATTCGGACCTGGGGGTGAACCCCACCAACAACGGTGACATCATTCGGGTCTCGATCCCGCAGCTCACCGAGGAACGGCGCCGGGAAATGGTCAAGCTGGCCAAGTCCAAGGGCGAGGACGCGAAGATCTCGATCCGCAACGTCCGCCGCAAGGCCATGGAAGAGCTGGGCCGCATCCAGAAGGACGGCGAGGCGGGCGAGGACGAGGTCGGTCGCGCCGAGAAGGAACTCGACAAGACCACCCAGAAGTACGTCGCGCAGATCGACGAGCTGGTGAAGCACAAAGAAGGCGAACTGCTCGAGGTCTAGGACGGCCGAGCTTCGGCCGGGGGTAGGAACGGACGACAAGTGAGCGACGGGACAATCGTGGCCGAAGAGATTGCCGCCACCGGAGAGATGCCGGAGGAAGCCACCGGACCGGCAGGGGCGACGGGCGCGGATTCGGCAGTGCCGGAGACGGCGGCGGCCGGATCCGGTAGCGGCGGCGCTGCGGCGAACGGGCAGCCGAGCGCGCCCGCGTCGAAGGCGGGCCGCAACCTGCCCGCGGCGCTGGGGGTCGGGTTCGGGCTGGGGCTGTCCCTGATCGCGATCCTGCTGTGGGCCCCCAAGGTGCTCGTCGGCGTGATCGCGGTCGCGGTCGCGGTGGCCACCTGGGAGGTGACCAAGCGGCTGCGCGAGGCCGATGTGCTGGTGCCGCGGATCCCGCTGCTGCTCGGCGGGCAGGCGGTGGTGTGGCTGGCCTGGCCGGTCGGGCCGCAGGGCGTGCTGGGCGCGTTCGGCGCGACGGCGCTCACCCTCATGGTGTGGCGGCTGTTCGACCACGGCCTGACCGCCACCCCGCGAAACTACTTGCGCGACACCGCGATCTCGGTGTTCACGCTCACCTGGATTCCGCTGCTGGCCGCGTTCGCGGTGCTCATGCTGTCGCAGGACAAGGGCAACCTGCGGGTGCTGTCCTTCATGATCCTGGTGGTCTGCTCCGATGTGGGCGGCTATGTGGCGGGTGTGCTGTTCGGCAAGCACCCGATGGTGCCGCACATCAGCCCGAAGAAGTCCTGGGAGGGCTTCGGCGGTTCGCTGGTGTTCTGCGTGATCGGCGGTCTGCTGACGGTGACGCTGCTGCTGCAGGCGAATTCGATGATCGGCGTGCTGCTGGGCGTCGGCCTGGTGCTGGTGGCCACCAGCGGCGACCTGATCGAGTCGCAGGTGAAGCGGGAGCTGGGCATCAAGGACATGGGCACGCTGCTGCCGGGGCACGGCGGCATCATGGACCGGCTCGACTCCATGCTGCCGTCGGCGTTCGTGGCGTGGCTGGTGCTGACCGCCCTGCTCTGACCGATCGCGCCGGCCGCGGTCACCCGGCCTTCCGCGCCGCGTGCCGCGGCTGACGTGTTCCGGGTGTGTGACGAGCGCATCGCACCCCGCGGCGCCGAACGCGGGTTTCGGATGGAACACTGGAAGGGTTATGACTACCCCGTTGCCCCTCGTTTTCGACGCCCCTCGTCGCGGCATGCCGCCGCGGCATCTCGCCGACCTCGATTCGGGGGAGCGCAAGGCGGTGGTCGAGGAGCTCGGGCTGCCCAAGTTCCGCGCCGACCAGATCGCGCGTCAGTACTACGGCCGCCTGGTCGCCGACCCGGATCAGATGACCGATCTGCCCGAGGCGATGCGGTCCAAGGTCGCCGAGGCGTTGTTCCCGCGGCTGCTCACCGAGATCCGGCACATCGAATGCGATGACGGCACCACCCGCAAGTCGCTGTGGCGCGCCAATGACGGCACCCTGCTCGAGTCGGTGCTCATGCGCTACCCCGACCGCAACACCCTGTGCATCTCGTCGCAGGCGGGTTGCGGCATGGCGTGCCCGTTCTGCGCCACCGGTCAGGGCGGCCTGAACCGCAATCTGTCCACCGCCGAGATCGTCGATCAGGTCCGGGCCGCCGCGGCCGCCCTGCGCGACGGTGAGGTCGCGGGTGGACCGGGCCGCCTGTCCAACATCGTGTTCATGGGCATGGGTGAGCCGCTGGCCAACTACAAGCGCGTGGTGAACGCGGTCCGCCGCATCACCTCGCCGTCGCCGGAGGGCTTCGGCATCTCGCAGCGTTCGGTGACGGTCTCCACGGTCGGTCTGGCGCCCGCGATCCGCAAGCTCGCCGACGAGGACATGTCGGTGCGGCTGGCGGTCTCCCTGCATACCCCCGATGACGAGTTGCGAGACACGTTGGTGCCGGTCAACAATCGCTGGCCGGTCGCCGAAGTCCTCGACGCCGCACGCTATTACGCCGACAAGTCCGGCCGCCGCGTCTCCATCGAGTACGCGCTGATCCGCGACATCAACGATCAGGGCTGGCGGGCCGACATGCTCGGCAAGAAACTCCACAAGGCCCTGGGTCCCCTGGTCCACGTCAACCTGATCCCGCTCAACCCGACCCCGGGCAGCAAGTGGGACGCGTCCCCGAAGTCGGTACAGGACGAGTTCGTCCGCCGCGTCCAGGCCCAGGGCGTCACCTGCACGGTCCGCGACACCCGCGGCCAGGAGATCGCCGCCGCGTGCGGTCAGCTCGCCGCAGAGGGATAAATCGGACATCGCCCGTCCGGCCGGAATTCTCGAAGGGCGGTACCACCGGCGGGGTTGTTGCCCAAAGGTAGCTATGCGGGCGATTTCCCGTCGCCCGGCGCCGGGAGCTTTCTACACTGGTTTGAAGGCGGATGCTTGCCGGGCGTCCGATCGGCCGAGGAGCGCATGATGCCCATGTCGCAGCTCACGACCATTTCTTCCTTCGTCATCGTTATCGACGGCCTCCAGATCGCGTCCTTCGCGGAGCTGGGTGGCATCGTGTCGGAGATCGAACCGGTGTCCTACCTCGAAGGTGGTGGCGGCGGTCCGATCCAACTGCCCGGAAAGGTCAAGCCGCCCCAGGTCACCCTGTGCCGAGGGCGCACGGGTACCGCTGATCTGTGGGCCTGGCACCAGTCGGCGCGCATGGGTCAGATGGCCGTGGCCCGCCGTGACTGCACCCTGGCGATGTACGGCGACGAGGGCGCGCCGGTCCCGGGCTACCTGCTCGAGCACGCGTGGCCGGCGAAGATCGAGGTCTCGGCCCGGCGGGACGGCCCGGGCGAAATGCTGTACAACAGCGTCACATTGGTCTGCGAGAACCTCCAGCACATGGCCGCCTGATCCGGGGAACTCGGCGGGCGCACTCCGTTTCGCCGGGGGTGGGAGCCGCGAAATTACGGCTGCGGACCAGTAGTCTGATGACAGGCCACGGCGATTGCCGGGCCGCTCGAGGCCTCTCTGCGGTCCTGTTCTCGAATCGCGATGCCGCCCGAATTTCTCGGAGAGGCACATGTGGCAACGACCGCAGGCGAAGCGAATGATCAGGATTTCCCGGCCGGCCGCGCGGAGCGCGCCGACAGCGACGCCGGGATCTGGGACGACGACGCGTCCCCGGACCTGCGCCGGGCGCGAAAGGACGCTGGGCTCACCGCGAGTGGGGATTCGACGCGGGCGTATCTGAAGCAGATCGGCCGGGTACCCCTGCTCTCCGCGGAGGAGGAGGTCGATCTGGCGGTCCGGATCGAGGTGGGTCTGTATGCGGCGGAGAAGCTGCGGATCGAATCCGAGGCGCCGTCCGGTCTCACCGCCGCGCATCGCCGCGATCTGACCTGGATCGTGCGCGATGGCGTCCAGGCCAGGGATCATCTGCTGGAGGCGAATCTGCGCCTGGTGGTGTCGATCGCCAAGCGGTACACCGGGCGGGGGATGGCCTTTCTGGATTTGATCCAGGAGGGCAATCTGGGTCTCGTGCGCGCGGTCGAAAAATTCGACTACAGCAAGGGATTCAAATTCTCGACCTATGCCACGTGGTGGATTCGCCAGGCGATCAGTCGGGCCATGGCCGACCAGTCCCGCACCATTCGCATTCCCGTGCACATGGTGGAGATCATCAACAAGCTCGGACGCCGGCAGCGTGAGTTGCTGCAGGAGCTGGGTCGCGAGGCCACGCCCGAGGAGCTCGGCCAGGAGTTGAACATCACCGCCGCGCGGGTGCTGGAGATTCAGCGGATGGCCCGGGAACCGATCTCACTGGATCAGACGATCGGCGACGACGGCAGCAGCCAGTTCGGCGACTTCATCGAGGATTCCGAGGCCGTCGTCGCGGTCGAAGCGGTGGCGTTCACCCTGCTGCAGGAGCAGCTGCAGGCGGTGCTCGGCACGCTCAGCGAGCGTGAAGCCGGTATCGTGCGCCTGCGTTATGGACTGGGCGACGGGCAGCCCCGCACCCTCGACGACATCGGGAAGATCTACGGCGTCACGCGTGAGCGGATCCGGCAGATCGAATCGAAGACGATGTCGAAGCTGCGTCATCCGTCACGTTCACAGTTGTTGCAGGACTATCTCGAATAGTGGGGCCGGGCGGATGGGCCGCGCCCGGTTCTCGGATCCGGTTTCAGAGGGTGGCGATCATCTGCTGCGCGGTGGCGGCGTGGCCGTACTGGTTCGGATGGAATTGCGCGCCTTCGCCATTGTCGACGGAGGTGCCGTTGACCCAGCGGTCCGGGATGGCCTCGCAGACGTCGTGGCCGTCGTAGAGCTCGTAGGTGCTGAAGTAGGTGGTGCCGGGCTGGGACCTCAGCATGGTGTTGAGGCCGCCGATCACGCTGTCGCGGATCCAGTCGGCGTCGGCGGCGAGAACCGGCTGGCGGCCCGCGCACAGGGAGGCGTTGTCGGGCAGGATCTTCGGGTAGCCGACCAGAACTATGCGGGCCTGCGGGGCCTGGGCGCGGATGGCGGCGAGCAGCTGGGCGAGTTTGGCGGCGGTCGTGGAGAGGCGTCCCGGCATCTCCGGGCCGTACTTGTTCTTGCAGCCCGCCACCAGTTCGGCGACCGCTCCCGCACTGCCGCTGGCGCTGCCCGTCGCGAGACTGCCTGTGCCGCTGCCTGTTCCGATGGTGCCCGCGAGCACGCAGTCCTTGACAAGCTGCCCGAAGCCGACATCGTTGCCGCCGACGCCCAGGGTGACGAGGGTGGTGTCCGAGGTGACGGCGGAGAGCTGCGTGCTGGTCACCGAGTCGATGGTCGCGCCACCACACGTGACATCGGTGAGCGCATACCCGCGCTGCGCCGCGAACAGATGCGCGTAATTGCGATCCGACCGCGAACAGGTCTTGTCGAGAATGTTCGAGATACCCACCCCCGCCGCATACGAATCTCCGAGCGCCACATACTTTCCGCTGTCAGCGCCGGCGGGCGTGATGCCGGTCAGCGAGGCGGCGGCGACCATCGCAATTGCGGAGAGGCAGTGTTTCAGTTTCACGAGAGGGTCCTGGTGCGGAGTGGGGAGGGGATCGCCGCCGACCCTAGAAGATGACCTACCACCGAGTAGGTTGGTTGGCTGAATCGTTATCGAATCCGGCCCGCCACCGCTGCGCGGTCGACGAGCCTCGAGGGATCGTCCGACCTCCTCCTCGGTGCGAGCGCTAACCGGATTCTCTTGCGGCGCACGGCAACTCGAAACCGAATTGGCGCGTGCGGTTGCTGGTTCGAGCGGATGGGTCGAACGCGGGGGTGCGAAGTTTTCGTATTGCCGCGGTGTCGCCGGAGCACGGCGCAGCCTGGATGTCATGAACGCACAACGAAGCCGAATGGACTCGGCGACACGGCCGTTGAAGCGGGCCGCCGCGGCGGCCCGGCTGGAGATCGCGGTCGCCGATCTGCCGGAACTGGGTGGTGGCTGGACGGTGGGGGAGGTGCGGCGGCTGCGGCGGGAACGCCCCGATTGGCTCGATGACGCGCGGCGGCGTTTCACCGGGCACGGGCCGCGCGGGCGGGCCCGGGTGCGCGGGGATCGCATTGGTCCCGCCGGCGGGCGGTGATCGGCTTATGCTCGGGGTGACTGGCTCGTTCGGGTATCGAGGTCGCCGTGGCGCATGTCGATCCGTTTTCCACGCGCCGCGACGGGACCCTCGGGTACGCGGCGGAACTGGAGGCTGCCGGATTCACGGACGCGGTCGAGGTCGGCCGCGGGGGATTCGGGGTGGTCTACCGCTGTTTACAGGCATCGCTGGCGCGCACGGTCGCGATCAAGGTGCTCACCGCGGACCTGGAGTCCGACGGGCTGGAGCGATTCGTGCGTGAACAGCTGGCCATGGGCAAACTGTCGGGGCACCCCAACATAGTGCCGGTCTTCGAGGTCGGATCCACCGATACCGGGCGGCCCTACATCGTGATGCCCTTCCACGCGCACGGATCCCTGGACGCGCGGATCCAGCAGCACGGGCCGGTGGACTGGCCGGAGGTGCTGCATTTCGGGGTGCGGCTGTCCGGAGCGCTCGAGACCGCGCATCGGCGCGGACTGCTGCACCGGGATGTGAAACCGGGCAATATCCTGCTCACCGAATACGGGGAACCGCAGCTCGCCGATTTCGGAATCGCGCGGGTGACGGGCGGATTCGAGACCGCGGCGGGCATGGTCACCGGGTCGCCCGCGTACACCGCGCCGGAAGTGCTGCAGGGCCAGGCCCCCGACGTCACCGCCGATGTCTACGGGCTGGGCGCGACCCTGTTCTGCGCCGCGACCGGGCACGCGGTGTTCGAACGGCGCAGCGGTGAGCAGTTGGTCGCGCAGTTCGTGCGGATCACCAAGCATCCGATGCCGGATCTCACCGGGGAGGGCCTGCCCGCCGACCTGACCGCGATGATCGAGTCCGCCATGGCGCGCGAACGTACGCAGCGGCCCGCCTCGGCAGCCGAATTCGGTGCGGCGCTGCGCGAATTGCAGGAGCGGCACGGGTTCCCGGTCGACGAGATGCCCGTCCCGGTGCCCGCCGAGGAATCGACGACGGTGAACCCGGCGCGCACGCCGAGTCCCGCCACCCCGACCCAGGGCGGTCGCCGCCGCGGGCGCGTCACCACGGCCACGCCCCCGGTTCCGGCGACCCGCCTGCGGCCGCCCACCATCACGCGTGCGCTGGTGGAACGGCCCCGCCTGATCGACGCGTTGCGGGCGGGCAGCGACCGCCGGCTCGCGGTGATCCACGGCCCCACCGGTTTCGGCAAGACCACCCTCGCCGCCCAGTGGTGCGCGAGCCTCACGGCGTCCGGCGGCTCGGTGGCGTGGCTGACCGTCGACAGCGACGACGACAATGTGGTGTGGTTCCTGTCCCACCTGATCGAGGCGGTGCGGGCGGTGCGTCCCGCACTGGCCCGCGAGCTCGGTGAGCTGCTCGAGGAACACGGGGACGAGGCCGGGCGGTTCGTGCTCACCTCGCTGATCAACGACATCGACCGCCGCGGTGAGCAATTGACCGTGGTCATCGACGACTGGCACCGGGTCACCGACTCGAGGACCCAGGCCGCGCTGCGCTTCCTGATCGAGAGCTGCAGCCCGGTGCTGCGCATGGTGGTGACCAGCCGCCGTCAGACCGGCCTGCCCATGAGCTCCATGCGGGTCCGCGACGAACTGGTGGAAATCGACACCGCCGCTTTGCGTTTCACCGTGGACGAGGCGTATCGGCTCCTGGTCGAACTGGGCGGGCTGGACCTGGACCGCGGTGACGTGGAGGACCTCACCGAATCCACCGGCGGCTGGGCGGCGGCCCTGCAACTGGCCGCGCTGTCGTTGCGCGGCAGCGACGATCCCGGGCAGCTGATCGGACGGCTCACCGGCCGCCACCACGCCATCGGCGAATTCCTCGCCGAGAACGTCCTCGAAACCCTGGAACCCGGGGTACTCGACTTCATGGTCGCCACCTCGATCACCGAACGCACCTGCGGCGACCTGGCTTCCGCGCTCACCGGCGCGCCCGACGGGCAGGCGCTGCTGGAACACATCGAACAGCAGGACCTGTTCCTGCGCCGCGTCGACGGCGGCGACTGGTTCCAATACCACCAGCTGTTCCAGGACTTCCTGCGCCAGCGCCTCGAATACGACCGGCCCGAACAGATCGACGACCTGCATCGGGCCGCGTCGCGGTGGTTCGCCGACCACAAGTGGGTGAGCGAGGCCGTCGACCACGCCTTGCTCGCCGGAGACGAGCAGCGCGCCGTCGAGATCGTGGAGCGCGACGGCATGTCGCTGCTGGAGTACGGCCAGATGGCCAGCCTCATCGGACTGGTCAACAAGCTGCCGCCCGCGGTCATCGAAGCCCATCCGCGGCTGCAACTGGACCTGGCGTGGGCGAACATCCTGCTGCACCGGGCCCCGCAGGCCGAACGGGCGCTGTTCCTGGCCGAATGCACGCTGGACAGCGGTGAGATCGACCCGCGGACCTCGGCCCGCCTGCACGCCGAGGCGGGCGTGGTGCACGCGGTGGTGACCGTGCGCGCCGATGTGCTCAACGGCGTGGAGGACTGGCTCGCACCGTGTTTCGGCATGGCCGACGAGCTGTCGCCGTATGTGGTGGCCATCGCGGCCAACTGTGCCAGTCTGGCCGCGGGCTACCGCTACGACTTCGAGGAGGCGGTCCGGCTGCAGGAATGGTCCGAGCCGTACATGCGCCGGAATCGGGGCTTCTACAACAACGTTCACGGACTGTGCTTCCTGGGCTTGGCCGCCAGCCTGCAATTGGAGATCCCCAGCGCCGAGCGGTACTTCCGCAAGGCCCTCAAGATCGCGAAACAGTCCTCCGGCAGCCACTCCTACGGCGCCCGCCTGGCCGGTTCGCTGCTGGGTGAACTGCTCTACGAGCGTGGCGAATTGGCCGAAGCCGAACGACTGCTCGACGAGGGCTACAAGCTCGGACCCGACGCGGGCGTGGTCGATTTCAAGCTGGCCCGCTACGTGGTCGGCGCCCGCGTGAAGGCGCTGCGCGGTGATCGCGCCGCCGCCATCCGCCGCCTCAACGAGGGTGCGCGCGTGGCCGAATCGATGTCGCTGCCGCGCCTGCGCGCCGAAGTCGAGAACGAGCGCATCCGCCTGGGCCTGCCACCCCATCCCGAATACGGCCCGCTCCCCGTCGTCGACTACGCCCACCGCCGTGCGCCGACGGACCCGATCGACGAATTCACGGTTCTCTACGAGGAATTCACCGCCATCCGGCTACTGCTCGCCGAACCCGCCGCCGAATCCCGCGAACTGGCCCGCACCTGGGCCCAGGAGTGGGTCGACGAACTCGAAGCCGTCCGCCGCCCTCGCGAACTCCTCAAAGCCCGCCGCCTCCTCATCGCCTGCCTGGCCGCCACCGGCCGCACCACCGAGGCCAAAACCCTCCTCGCCACGGTCGCCGCCCAATGCGCCGAACACGGCTCGGTCCGCTACCTCCTCGACGGCGGCCCCCACGTGGTGGCCACCCTGTCCGCCCTGGCCGCCGACCAGTCCGCCGGCCACTGGGACCCCACCTGGCCCGAAGTCCCGCCCGCCTTCCTCCGCACCCTCGTCGAAGCCGAAGCGGCCCAGACGATCTAGCCGCCGCGCGACCAGCGGTCGGCCGCATGCCCGCCATCCGTGCTGCTGGCCATCAGTACCCGGTGGGACGATCGCCGCCCCCCGATGGGTCGATTCGATTGTCGCCGTGATGGCGAGTTCACCCGGTGAGGTACGGCTGCCGGCCGGCGTGACGACGTTCGTGCCGGATGCGGGCCGTGTGCCATCGGTGCGCCGCCGTGCACGCGACGGGAACGGATCGCATCCGGCAGACACGGAACTCGTCGAGACGTTGATGCTCGGCAGCGTCGCCGACCGCGAGACCGCGCGGCTTCCTCGCCGGGTCGTCGGTGGGCGTGGAGCGGTCGCTCGCCGTCTTGACCTATCCCGCAGTGCGATCCGGGGTGCCAGGACATTCCTGTGCGACCAGCTGCGCCACGGCCCGGTCGACGGATGGGCCGCCGTGCTCGCTCGACATGGCAGTCGGTGTCCGCGGTGTGATCGGTGTGATCGCCGGGTGTGACCGGCGCGGCGCAGGTCGGGCAAAACGGTCATGTGGTGTGACTAGAGTGAACGCGCTGGAAATGGTGCTAGGCAGGGAATACGGGTGTGACTGAACCTCTACGTGAGGCGCATGAGCGGGCCAGTTGGGCGGAGCTGTTCTTCGACCTGGTGCTGGTGTTCGCGGTGACGCAGGCCGCGCATGTGGCGGTGGCGGGGGAGAGCTGGGGCGCGGTCGGGCAGACGGTTCTGCTGCTGGCGATCATGTGGTGGTCGTGGGTGGGGACGACGCTATCGGTGCACGGGGTCGAGGATTCGAATCGGCAGCGGATCTTCCTGTTCGCCTGCGGGCTGTGCATGTTCGTGATCGCCATCGCCGCACCGCACGCGTTCATCGGGCGGGCGCTCCCGCTGATCCTGGCGGTGGCGCACCTGGTGCTGCGGCTGCTGTTGTGGGTCGAGATGCGGCGCAAGCGCGCGTTCTCGCAGGCGGGCGTGTTCGGCAGCTGGGTCAATCCGTTCACGATCACCCTGGTCGCGGCGGTGCTGCTGGTGATCGCCGCGCTGGTCCCGGCGGGCGCGGCGCGCAACGCGCTCTGGATCGTCGCGGTGCTCTTGGCTTTCGGCGGTCCGGCGCTGCTGGCGCGGCGGATGGAGTCGGTGCGGTTCGGCGCGACGCATCTGCCGGAGCGGTTCGCCACCTTCGTCATCATCGCGCTCGGCGAGACGGTCGCCTCGGTGGGTTCGCAAGCGGCGGAAGCACATCTGGGTGCGATGTCGTGGGTCGCGGTGGTGCTGATCTTCGTGCTCGGCTGCGGCCTGTGGTGGCTGTACTTCGCCTACGGGTTCTCCGCGGTCGAGCATTCGTTGCGCACCAACCAGGTTCGCGGCACCGTGGTGCGGGAGGTGCTCAGCTACGGCCACCTGCTGCTGGTGATCGGCCTGGTCGGGGTGGCGGTCGGCGCGCGCAGCATGGTCGAGCATCCGACCGGGACCGCGCACGGCGTCAACGCCTTCCTGCTGCCGATCGGCGCCACCCTGTACGTGTCGACCTTCCTGTTCACCCGCTGGCGCATGTTCGGCGCGGCCACCCTCGGTAGGTTCCTCGCCGCGCTGGTGCTGGCGGCGTTGACCCTCGCCTCGACGCTGCTGCCGGAGATCGCGACGCTGTCCGCGGTGACCGCGGTCCTGGTCGGCCTGAATGCCTGGGAGCACTGGGTGGTTTCGACCGGACAGCCGCTGCTGCTGATGACCCGCAAGCGGGCGAGCTGACGCCTCGGCCCTCGACCTCGTGAGCCGGACCGGCGCCACCCGAAAATCGTTGCGGCCGCCCCGATCGTGCGACCGGCCCGACGGGTGACCGGCCCCGTCGGTACCGTGGCGGACATGAATTCGCTGCTGCACCGGATCCTGGATATCGCGCCGGTCTGGGTGTACCTCGTCGTCGCGCTGCTGGTGTTCGCCGAGGACGCGATCTTCATCGGTTTCGTCATTCCCGGCGAGACGGCCGCGGTGCTCGGCGGCGTGGCGGCCAGCCAGGGCCACGTGCAGCTGTGGCTGATGATCGTGCTCGTGATCGCCGCAGCGATCCTCGGCGACAGCGTCGGCTACGAGGTCGGCAAGCAGGTGGGCCCGAAACTGTTGCAGGCCTCGATCCTGGACCGCCACCGCGGCCGCCTCGACAGCGCCCAGGACTACCTGTCCCGCCGCGGCGGCTGGGCGGTGTTCCTGGGCCGCTTCACCGCCTTCTTCCGCGCCATGATGCCCGCGCTGGCGGGCACCTCCCGGATGCCGTACCGCCGCTTCCTGATCTTCAACGCGATCGGTGGAATCGTGTGGGGCGCAATCTTCGTGGTGCTCGGCTTCGTCGCCGGACAGTCCTACGAGGCGGTGGCCAAGACCGTCGGCCGGGATCTGGCGCTGGGCGCGGCGGCGATCGTGGTGGTCGCGCTGATCGTGTGGAAGCTGCGGGAACGCCGCCGCGAACGCTCCTTCGAAGCCGAGTACGAGGCGTCCCACGCCGGCCCGATGACCCCCGAAACCGACTGATTCCCAGCGATCTCCCAGGGAGCGCCGCGACCGCACCGCGCATACTGGGGCCGTGGTTGCGATCGACACACCGCTGCGACTGAGCGGACTGGTCAGCGCCTGGCGATGGGACGCATCGACGGCGCTGGTCACGGCGTTGCTGGGCCTCGCCTACGCGACATGCTTCGTGCTCGGCCGCCGTCGCGGCGAACCGCTTCCGGTGAGCCGGGCCGTGTACTTCGGCGTCGCCGGGCTGGGGGTGTGGCTGTACTCCGGTCTCGGGATGCCCGGGGTGTATTCCGACACCCTGTTCTGGGTGCGCGCGCTGCAGGTGCTGTTGCTGCTGTACGTCGTGCCGTTCGCGCTCGCGGCCGGAGCGCCGTTCACCGTGTTGCGCGCGGCGCTGGGCCCGGCGGGACGCAAACGCCTGGACGCCATGCTCTCCGGCGAGGTGGCCCGGCTGCTCACTCACCCGGCCACCGCGTCGATGCTGATCCTGCTGTTGCCGTGGGCGCTGTTCCTCTCGCCCTGGTACGAGGCGGTGTTGCGGCACGGCATGGTCGACGCGGTCACGCGAATCCTGGTGGTGGCCATCGGGTTCGTGTATTTCTACTCCCGCCTGCAGATCGACCCGGTGCCGCGGCATTTCACGCAGGGGCTCTCGCTGCTCATCACGATCGGCGAGTCGCTGGCGGACGGCATTCTGGGCATCGTGCTGTGGCTGGGTCCGCTGGTCGCCGCCGGGTACTACGGTTCGCTCGGCCGCACCTGGGGGCCGGATGCGCGCCTGGATCAGACGATCGGCGCGGGCGTCCTGTGGCTGCTCGGGGATCTGCTCGGCCTGATCTACTCCCTGGTCGTGATGCGGC
Organism: Nocardia sp. NPDC004582; assembly: GCF_053602115.1. NCBI lineage: Bacteria > Bacillati > Actinomycetota > Actinomycetes > Mycobacteriales > Nocardiaceae > Nocardia > Nocardia sp. NPDC004582. Next base: position 27,517 of record NZ_JBSGCY010000031.1, read on the forward strand.
GTTTCGCCGACGACGAGAAGCGCCAGGCGGGCGAAATGGACGCCGAACTCGATGCCGTCGAGGCCGACGAGCCGTTGTCCACGGGACTGTGGTGGGAGAACGATCCGCAGCTGCGGGAGCGCTTCCGCCGCTGATCGCGGGGGCTGTGGTGGCCCGCGTCACCGGTTCCTTCACTGAGTGATGTTCGCTATCAAAAGGCCATTCGCAAGCTATTTCTCAGTACTTTCTTATTGGACGCTCGATCAGGTTGCTCGAACTGCGTCCCTTCCGATCTTCCGGGCCAACCCGGTGGAAGTCCGCCCGTAAGAAAGCCAGAAGTCATGCAGTTCAGCAAAATTGCCGCTACCTCCGCACTGGTCATCTCGGCCCTCGGCGTCACCGCCGGTATCGCCTACGCCGAGCCCACCCCGGCCCCCGTCCCGGTCCTGCCCTCGCTGATCGACGGCGTGAACCAGGGCATCGGCCAGGTCGCCCCCGCCATCCACTGGAACGCCCGCATCGAGGGCGATGCCATCGTCGTCGACACCGACCGGGGTTCGATGACCACCGACAACGGTCAGCTCCAGGTCCGCGATGACAACGGCATCGTGGTCGCCGCGGTCCCGCTGTCGTTCACCGTCGAGGATCTCGACTACCCGATCCAGGCCACCGTCGAGGGCCTGCGCGCCACCCTGACCCCGAATGCCGATCGGTCCGCCGCGCGCCCGACCACCCTGCCGCTGCACGAGGTCACCAGCGACCGGCAGGCCAGCTTCGACGACGCGGTGTCGGCCGCGGCCACCCAGTTCGGCCTGGCCACCGCCATCGGCACCCTGGTCGGCACCGTCATCGGCGGCACCCTCGGCCTGCTGATCGGCGGCCTGGCCGGCGGCGGCGTGCTGTCCATCCCCGGTGCGCTCGCCGGTGCCGCGACCGGTATCACCCTGGGTGCGGCCGCCGGCCTCGTGCTGGTCGGCGTGCCCGCCGCGATCATCGTCGGCATCATCTTCTTCAACCGCATCAACAATCCGGCCGAGCAGTAGTCGGAAGTTCGCGTACCGCGACCCGCGGCCATGCCTCTCGAATGGGGTGTGACGCGGGTCGCTTCGTATTCTGAGAAGTTGCTCAGGTCACCGAACACATGGTCGGCAAACGCCCGCTTTACGCAAAACATACGTTCTGGACCGTTTTCGCCACGATTTGGCAACAAGTAGGCAACATTTGCTGACTTATCTTGTCTCGGGTGCTCGATGAGGACCTCGCTCCCAAGAGGGAAGCGCCCAGTGAAGAAAGCGACGAAAAGTAATGCGTTTCAAGAAGTTTGCCGCCACCTCGGCTCTCGCCATCGCCGCTGTCGGCGTCTCCGCCGGCACCGCCTACGCCGCTCCGGCCGCCGCCCCCGAGGGCATCCACTGGGACACCAAGATCGAGGGCGCGTCTGTCGTCCTGAAGACCGACGCGGGCTCGCTCACCACCGAGAACGGTCAGTTCCAGGTGCGCGCGGCCGACGGTGCGGTCGTCACCCAGTTCCCGCTGAGCTACGTGACCGGCGATGTCGCCCACCCGGTCGCCGCCCAGATCGACGGCAACACCGCCACCTTCACCCCGAACCTGGACCCGGCCGCCGCCTTCCCCGCCCCGGCGCTGCCCGCTCCCGCGCTGCACGACGTCGCGAGCCAGGCCGACCAGGACGCCGCCATGTCGGCCGCGGTCAACCAGTTCGGTCTGTCCACCTCCATGGGCACCCTGCTGGGCACCCTCATCGGCGGTGTCGCCGGTTGCGCCCTCGGCGCGGCGGGTGGCGCCATCGCCGGTGTGGTGATCATGTCGGTGCCGACCGGCATCGCGGGCTGTGTCGCCGGCGCGGCCATCGGCATCCCGCTGGGCGCCGCGTCGGGTCTGGTGCTGACCGGTGTGCCCGCGGCCATCGCGGTCGGCATCGGCCTCTACAACCGCATGACCGCTCCGGACTCCGCCCCCGCCAACTGAGGCGGTAGCTCCACCGGTCGCGACCACAGACCGGCGGACGACACAAATTCGGTCCGGATCGCGTGCAGGGCGATCCGGACCGAATGTCGTTGTGGGGCTACGCGACTAGCGCGGGCGACGCGACAGGATGGAGTCGCGGATCAGGATGACCGCCAGGCCCGCCGCGAACAGCACGAGCGCGATATAACCGACATTGCCGGTACCCGACGAGCTGCCCTGCTGGTTCTCGAACAGCATGGTCAGCAGGATCACGACGACAACCCAGCCGGCGATGCGGAAGGTCCGGCGGGACTCGCCGCTCCAGCCCCACGCTGCGGACGGAACCTCGGCGGTGTCGACCTTGGTGACGACCTCAGAGGGGTGCGCGGGTTCCAGTTCCGTGGCGGCCACTGTGGCTCCTTTACGGCTCGAATCGATTGCTGGCCAATATCGTGACATACGACCCAGCGTCGTAGCGACCAGGGGGCGGGGGACAATAGGCGCGTGTCCGACGTTGTGAGAGTTCTGCTGCTGGGCAGCACCGGTTCGATTGGTACGCAGGCACTGGAGGTGATCGCCGCCAACCCCGACCGCTTCGAAGTGGTGGGCTTGGCCGCGCGCGGGGGAAACACCGAACTATTGGCGAGCCAGATCGCGGCCACCGGCACCACCAATGTGGCGGTCGCCGACGAGGCCGCGGCGGCGGAACTCGGTGTGGCGCTGGCGGGTCCGGACGCCGCGACCGAGCTGGTGCGCCGCACCGACGCGGACGTGGTGCTCAACGCGCTGGTCGGCTCGCTCGGGCTGGAACCGACCCTGGCCACCCTGGAGTCGGGGCGGCGACTCGCCCTGGCCAACAAGGAGTCCCTGGTGGCGGGCGGCTCGCTGGTGACGCGGGCGGCCAAGCCGGGGCAGATCGTGCCGGTCGACTCCGAGCATTCGGCGCTGGCCCAGTGTCTGCGCGGCGGGCGCGCCGACGAGGTGTCGAAACTGGTGCTCACCGCCTCGGGCGGGCCGTTCCGGGGCTGGACCACCGAGATGCTGGAGTCGGTGAATCCGTCCGAGGCCAAGACCCATCCGACCTGGTCGATGGGTCCGATGAACACGCTCAATTCGGCGTCGCTGGTCAACAAGGGCCTCGAGCTGATCGAGACGCACCTGCTGTTCGGCATCGACTACGACGACATCGACGTCACCGTGCACCCGCAGTCGATCGTGCACTCCATGGTCACGTTCACAGACGGCTCGACGCTGGCGCAGGCCAGCCCGCCCGATATGAAGCTGCCCATCGCGCTGGCCCTGGGCTGGCCGGACCGGGTGCCGGGCGCGGCCGCCGCCTGCGACTTCTCCACCGCCTCGACCTGGACTTTCGAGCCGGTCGACAACGAGGTGTTCCCGGCCGTGGAGCTGGCCCGCAGCGCCGGCAAGGCGGGTGGCTGCGTGACCGCTGTCTACAACGCCGCCAACGAGATCGCGGTGCAGGCGTTCCTGGACGGACTCATCCGATTCCCCGGCATCGTGCGAACCGTCGCGCGCGTCGTGGAGTCCGCCGACCGCTGGGCCGCCGAACCCGGTAGCTTGGACGAGGTGCTCGCGGCCGATACGTGGGCGCGCGACACCGCTCGCACGATCGTGCGCGGCTGACTGCAGGAGAGGGCTCGTAACCGGATGGTCTACGCGATCGGCTTCGCACTGTTCGCCCTCGGGATCACGGCCTCGGTCGCCCTGCACGAATGCGGTCACATGTGGACCGCGCAAGCCACCGGCATGAAGGTGCGGCGCTACTTCATCGGTTTCGGGCCCAAGGTCTTCTCGTGGCGGCGCGGCGAGACCGAATACGGTCTCAAGGCGCTGCCGCTGGGCGGCTTCTGCGATATCGCGGGCATGACCGCCCTCGACGAGCTCGAGCCCGAGGACCTGGACCGGGCCATGTACCGGCAGGCCACCTGGAAGCGCCTGCTGGTCATGTCCGGCGGCATCCTGATGAACTTCCTCATCGGCTACATCCTGATCGTGATCCTGGCCGTCGGCTGGGGCCTGCCCCGCTTCGACCAGCCCGCGGAAACCCAGCTCGGCAAGCTCGGCTGCGTCTCCGACATGACCGCCGACCAGAAGCTGCTCGACTGCACCGGCACCGGCCCCGCGCAGTCGGCCGGTCTCCGGCAGGGCGACAAGGTCACCAAGGTCAACGACGTCCCGATCAAGACGTGGAAGGAATTCCGCGCCGAGACCGAGAAGCAGACCGGCCCCTTCACCTACACCTTCGAACGCGACGGCAAGACCATGACCGCCCCGGTCACCCCCCAGATGGCGGTCGTCTACCCGGAGAAGAACGGCACCCCCAAGACGGTCGCCAAGGTCGGCGTCGGCCAGGACTTCTACGGCCCCGTCCAGTACAACGTGCTGTCCGCGATCCCCGCCGCCGGCGCCTTCACCGGCCAGATCGCGGTCCGCACCGTGCAGTCCCTGGCCCAGATGCCCGCCAAGGTCGTCGACCTCTGGCACGCCGTCACCGGCGGCACCCGCGACCCCGAAACCCCCGTCTCGGTCTACGGCGCCTCCAAGATCGGCGGCGAAACCGCCGAACACGGCCTCTGGTCCATGTTCATCCTGACCCTGGCCTCCCTGAACTTCTTCCTCGGCGCCTTCAACCTGCTGCCCCTGCTGCCGCTGGACGGCGGCCACATGGCGGTAGTCATCTACGAGAAGCTCCGCAACGTGTTCCGCAACCGCAAGGGCCTCCCCGACGGCGCACCCGTCGACTACCTGAAGCTGCTGCCCGCCACCTACGTGGTGGTGGTGCTCGGCGGCGCGTACATGATCCTCACCCTGGTCGCCGACATCGTGAATCCGGTCAAGCTGTTCCCCTGACGGCGGGATCCGGTTGTGGCCGTTACGATGTCGGCGCCGGCCCGGTTGGTCCAGGAGTCGTGATCCAACGGGCGGCGCGTGATCTCGTTGGCGGCTGGTAGCCGGGAGGGGCTTGGACATGAGGGTTACGGCGGGGATTTTCGGATTGCTCATCGCTGTCGCCGGGGCGGTGATGATGTGTATCGGCTATATGGCACAGCATGATCTGCGGGACGCTTCCGCGGGAAACAAGATGGCCCTGGGTTGGAATTGCCAGGCGAATCGGAACAACCCCACGATGCAGGACTGCTCATGGGGTTGGTGGGATGGGCATGAATTCACCCGCGGTGAGGACACGCTGCCGACCCACGAGCGCTCCGGTGAACTCAACGGCGATGTCGTGTTGATCGGCGCCGCGCTGTTCGTGGGTGGTTTGGTTTTGACCGGTGGTTCACTCGCGGCCGGGAGCCGGACGGCTCCCGTGATGGCCGCGGTCGCTCCGGCGCAGCAGGTTCATTCTGCTGCGGCGCAGTGGCCCGGCGCTCACTGAACCGAGACGCGAGATCTCACCGGTCGCAACCGGATCCCGTCATGAGCGCCCGTAGAAGCCGTCGATTCGGCCGCGGGCGTGGGCGTGGGCGGCGGCCAGGACCAGCTTGGGCTTGGCCGAATCAACGGGCTTGCCTTCGATGTCGGTGAGGGGGTCGGTCAGGGCGAAGAGCTCGAGGCGTAGCGGTGTGGGCCGTGGCCCTTGATGGGGGAGGGGCCCATGCAGCCGCGGCCCCAGTCGGAACGCAGCAGTTGGACTCCGACGGGTGTCGTGGTCTTTCCCAGTGCGCCGCGCCGCAATTCGGTGACTGCCGGTTCGAGCAGTGCGACGCAATGCACGAAGGGGGTCGAGCCCGGGGCGCCCGGGTCTTCGATCACCAGTAGCAGTTGGGCGCTGCCCTCGGGCGGGGTTGACCACGTCGACGCGGGAAACTCGTCCTTGCCGCCGATCCGATTCCCGGCGTGGACGTCGGGCAGGGTGGATTCGTGTACGAAATCCGCGCTGGTGGCCGTGATTTCCGTGGCGGCGAACAGGCCTGGCCGATTCCAGGCCAGTCCCACGTCGCCCGCGCGCCGGGATCGGCGGGACACGGCTCCCGGCCCGGCGTCAGCCCAGGTCCGGCAGGGCAGACGAGGCGACCACACTCCCCGTTGTTCTGCGTACGCCAGCAGGAGACGAGCAGCGCGGTTTCGACGAAACCCGTGAACGCCACGTGCGGCAGCTCGAATCGACCGCAGCAGCGATCACCTGACCCACGTGATGACGCTCGTTCACGCGCGGGGTGCCGGTGGGATCGAGGCTCTTCGGAGCAATCCACCCCGTACGTCCGGGGAACGGTGAATCTTCACCCATCACAACGATTTTCCAGCCATCAGGGCCGTCGTTGATCAACGCGTGGCAGTGATCACACGCGAACGCCAGATTATCGATATCAGTGGGGCCGCCCTTGGCCCAGTCGGTGATGTGGTGGGCGGCGCACATATTGGCCGGTTGTTCACACCCTGGTCGGGTGCATCCTGTGTCGCGGGCCAGGAGGGCGAGGCGTTGGGCTTCGCTGGCGGTGCGCCGTGAGCGTTGCAGGTAGAGCGGCATCCCGTCTCCGTCGAGGACCGCGATCACCGGATGGAGCCGAGGCGGTGCGACCAGCATCGACAACCTCCAGATCCTGTGTCGCGGCTGCAACCTGGCCAAGGGCGCGCGAATGTGATCGCGCCCGAGGCCGCGAGGTCAGCGCTTCCAGATGCCGCTGGCGAGGAATCCCACGCGTTCGACCCCTTGCGGAATTGCAGCGCTCGTACCCGGCTGATCGAGACTCGCCCTCGCAAACCGTGACCGGCATGGCAGGGCGCCGTGCCCGAGTTCGGGCACGGCGCATCGTCTGTCGCGCAAGTGGCGGTTACAGGCCGCCGGTGTTGAGGAGTCGGTTCACCGTGGGGGTGGTGCCAGGGGCGGGGTTGAGCTTGGGCAGCACCACATCCTTGGTGGATTTGTCCTTGATCCACTGGGTGACGGTCTGCCAGGGGGCGTCGCCGTAAGTAGCCTTGTACAGGGCCCCGACGCCGGCGACCAACGGCGAGGCGAATGATGAACCACTGGCCTTCACATAACCGCCATTGATCGACGGGAAGGGAACGTCTTGGCCGGGCGCGTACAGCTGAACGCACTGTCCCCAATCCGAGTTCGGGGTAGCGCGGTCGGTGATATCCGTATATGCGACCGCCACCACTCCGGCCGCATCGGCGGGCGAGCCCAAGCATGCGTCGGTGTTGCGATTACTCGTGGAATTCGCGATGAACAGGCCGGAGTCGGCGAGCGCATTGAATACGCCACGAAGATAGGCATTGAGTGCGAGGTCCGCCCACGAGTTGCTGCCATTGATATTGAATGACATGTTCACCACGGCGGGCTTGTGGTGATTCGCCTGCACCCAGTCGGAGGAGGCGAGCAGGGATGAAAGATCTGCGGTCCCATCGCATGCCGCCATCCGGACCGACACCAGCTTGACCTTCTTGGCCACGCCGAACTTGGCGCCGCCCAGCACGCCGGCGACGCCGGTGCCGTGCTGGTAGTTCGCGCAATCGGGGGTCGGCGGGGTACTGACCCGCGACATGCCCTCGGAGGCGCGTCCTTCGAAGTCAGGGTGGTTCACGTCGATGCCACCGTCGATGACGTAGGCCGTGACGCCCTCCCCGGTCGCAGTCGCGCTGTAGCTTCCGTCCAGCGGCAGCGCGGCCTGGTTGATCCGATCCAGTGCCCACCCCGGGCCCGGTTCGTCGGTCGGGGTGTAGCCGTTGACCGCCGAGGCCGTCAGAATCTTCCGATCCTCGAGGATCATGTCGACGCCCGAATCATCCTGGAGCGCTTCGAGCTGATGCTTCGAGAGTTTCGCGCTGAAGGACCGCAGCGCGGTCGACTTCACATCGGGATCGTGGATCTTCGCATTCGACAGAATCGCGTCGAGGTTCGCCCCATCTTTCACGGAGACGATATAGACATCCGGGATTCTCTTGCCCGGTTCTGCCTGGTTTACGGGAACCTTCGGCTTGTGCTCGACAGGGTCGGCAGCGGCGGGGATTGCCGCTACGGATGGTACGGAAAGCGCCGCGACCAGCAGCGCCAACCAGATCTTCTTCACGTGAATGAATCTCTCTTCGGATATTGGCCAGGGAAATTCTCGACCGCTCTGGGAACGTACAGATTCCGAATGGAGAAATGAAACGTTTGCGCTTCAATATGATCTTGGTCACGCGGACAAAATGTGGTAATCGGCCTGTGTGAGATTTCTGCTACGGAGGCGGCTCGGCTATTTTCCGGCGACACATTCGCGGAGGACCCGGCGGCAGAGGTGGTCGGCTCGGCGGGTGGTTTCGGGCTGGCGGAACTCGGGGGTCAGGGCGAGGACCTGCGCGCATGCCGTGTCCAGGTCGATGAGGTGACCGACCGAGACGAAGACCGGTTTGACCCCGGTTCGGGTGCGGAGCGCGCGGCCGACCGGGTCGCCGTCGAGGGTGATGATCGATGACGAGCCGCGTTCGAGGCCCGGTTCGTCGTAGTCGCCCCAGGCGTTCTTGGCGACGCCCACCGTGGGGATGCCGGTCAACAGGCCCAGGTGGCAGGCGAAGCCGAAGCGGCGGGGGTGGGCCAGCCCCTGGGCGTCGCAGATGATCAGATCCGGTGTGATGGTGAGGGTTTCGAGAGCGGCGACGGTGGTGGGGAGTTCGCGGAAGGCGAGCAGGCCCGGGACGTACGGGAAAGTGGTGGTGCCGCGGGCGGTGGCGGTTTCCACGGTGTCCAGGGTGGTTGCGTCGAGGACCACGATGGCGGCGGCCACATTGCCGTGGTCGTCGTAGGCGGAATCGAGGCCGGCGATCGTCCGGAAACGCGGTGGCCGGGGGTTCGCGGGGATCACCGCGCTGCGTAGCCGATCTTGAAGTGCCACTGCCTGTTCCGGTGTGGACGGCCACGCACCGGGATTCGCTACCTTCACTTCTCGGAGCGTAAACCTTCGCGTCGATTGCTACGAATATGAACTGTAGGTCCCGGCCGCTTCCGAGTCCCGCTTCCGGCGCGGGTACCGTTGTCGCCGCCGTCACAGGGCGACCGGTATTCGAGCCTCGGTAAGCTCGGAGCCGGTAAGGGTGAGGAATCAGTGGAAAGTAGGCAGCCGATCGTGAGCAGTGCCATCGCATTGGGGATGCCGGCCGCACCGGCGGCCGTCCTCGCACCACGGCGCAAGACGCGCCAGCTGATGGTGGGCAATGTCGGAGTGGGGAGCGAGTTTCCCGTCTCGGTTCAGTCGATGACCACCACCAAAACCCATGACGTCAACGCCACCCTGCAGCAGATCGCGGAGCTGACCGCGTCCGGCTGCGACATCGTGCGCGTCGCCTGCCCGCGTCAGGAGGACGCGGACGCGCTGGCGACCATCGCCAAGAAGTCGCAGATCCCCGTGATCGCCGACATCCACTTCCAGCCGCGCTACATCTTCGCCGCCATCGACGCCGGGTGCGCCGCGGTGCGCGTCAACCCCGGCAACATCAAGGAGTTCGACGGCCGCGTCAAGGAGGTCGCCAAGGCCGCCGGTGACGCGGGCATCCCGCTACGCATCGGCGTCAACGCCGGTTCGCTGGACAAGCGCCTGCTCGAGAAGTACGGCAAGGCCACTCCCGAGGCGCTGGTCGAGTCCGCGCTGTGGGAGGCGAGCCTGTTCGAGGAGCATGGCTTCGGTGACATCAAGATCTCGGTCAAGCACAACGATCCGGTCGTGATGGTCGAGGCCTACCGCCAGCTCGCCGCCCAGTGCGACTACCCGCTGCACCTGGGCGTGACCGAGGCCGGTCCGGCGTTCCAGGGCACCATCAAGTCCGCCGTCGCCTTCGGCGCGCTGCTCAGCGAGGGCATCGGCGACACCATCCGCGTCTCGCTCTCGGCCCCGCCCGCCGAGGAGATCAAGGTCGGCTCGCAGATCCTGCAGTCGCTGAACCTGCGCCCCCGCAAGCTGGAGATCGTCTCCTGCCCGTCCTGCGGTCGCGCCCAGGTCGACGTCTACACCCTCGCCAACGCGGTCTCCGCGGGCCTCGAGGGCATGGAGGTCCCGCTGCGGGTGGCCGTCATGGGCTGCGTCGTGAACGGTCCCGGCGAGGCCCGCGAGGCCGACCTGGGTGTCGCCTCCGGCAATGGCAAGGGGCAGATCTTCGTCAAGGGCGAGGTCATCAAGACCGTGCCCGAGCACCTCATCGTCGAGACCCTCATCGAGGAGGCCTTGCGCATCGCCGAGGAGATGGGCGACGAGGCGGGTTCCGGCGCCCCGGTGGTCACCGCGGGCTGACCCACTCCGATCGACACGGCCCGGCCCGCGCGGCACTCGCGCAGGACCGGGCCATCGCCGTCTCCGATCCCGCTGGGCGAGCGATATTTTCGCTGGTCGCCGGGCGGCTGGTGGCAATCTTGCGGCGCGTGGCGGGAAGTTCTGGCAGGCTGTGAGCGTGCGGAGTGTGCTGGAGCCGACTCGCCGGGGCCGGACGTCCGGGGCCCGTCAGCTCGCGAACCGCGACCTGACGCAGGTTCTGCGTGTGCTCGACACCGATCCCGTGGCGACCTGCATGGTGGCCGCGCGCCTGCAGGAGTTCGGGCTGGATCAGCGCGGCGTCTACGGCGAGTTGTGGAGCAGGGGTGGGCCGGAGGACTCACTGTGCTTCTCCGGGGCGAATCTGGTGCCGCTGCGCGGCGGCCGCGAGGATCTGCGGGCGTTCGCGGAGAAGGCGGTCAAGAACCCGCGGATCTGCTCGTCGGTGGTGGGGCGGCGTGAGCTGACGCTGCCGCTGTGGGAGTTGCTGGCCGGGCACTGGGGGCCGCCGCGGGAGCTGCGCGCGGATCAGCCGCTGCTCGCGCTGGATCGGCCCGCGGGCATCGCCCCGGATTTGCGGGTGCGCCGGGTGCGGCCCGAGGAGATCGATCGGTACCTGGTCGCGGCGATCGCCATGTTCACCGAGGAGATCGGTGTCGACCCGCGCACCGGGGACGGTGGGCGCAGTTATCGCCGCCGGGTGGCGGGACTCATCGAATCCGGCCGGGCCTGGGCGCGTTTCGAGGACGGTGAGGTCGTCTTCAAGGCGGAGGTCGGCGCGTTGTCGCGACGCACCGGGCAGATTCAGGGCGTATGGGTCCATCCGGACAAACGGGGCGAAGGGTTCGGGACCTCCGGAACCGCCGCCGTGGCCAATGTGGTGGTGTCCTCCGGGCGCACGGCCAGCCTGTATGTCAACTGCTACAACGAGGTTGCGCGCCGCGCCTACGCGAAGGTCGGCTTCCGGCAGATCGCCACATTCGCGACAGTGCTGCTGGATTGACCGAATTTATTGTGATGTCGGCGTGAAATCCGTTCCGGTGCAGTGTGTCGCGCCGGTTTGCCAGTAGTTGGCTCCTAGCATCGGATCCGATGTCAACTCGGGTCTTCTCCACGCTGATCGCCGCCACGGTCGCGCTCGCCGCGGTCGGCTGCTCCTCGGGTCCCCAGGGGCCCGTCCAGGCCGCCGAGGCCTTCGTCTCCGATTTCGCCGACCACGATGTGGACGCGGCCGCCGACCGCACCAGCCAACCCGAAAAGGCCCGCGCCGCACTCGGTTCGGCGTGGGACCAGCTGCAGGCGGAGAAGCTGGTGGCCAGCACCGGCGCGGCGCGGATCACCGGCGACACCGCCATCGTCGACTACACCTACGAATGGCATCTGCCCAAGGACCGCGTCTGGACCTACAAGGGGCAGCTGCAGATGGGCCGGGCCGGCGGCCAGTGGCAGGTGCGCTGGTCGGCCGCCGACATCCACCCGCAGCTGGGCAATACCCAGACGCTGCAACTGCGTTCGAATCCGGCGCCGCGCGCCCGGGTGAACGAACGCTCCGGCGGGGACGTGCTGGTGCCGGGCGCGCTGTATCGGGTGCAGTTCAAACCGTCCGCTTCGTCCGATCCGAATGGCGTCAGCATCGCGCTCGCGAATGCGTTGCGCCGCTTCGACGAGAAGATCGACGCCGCCACGCTGCTGCGGACCGCGCGCCGCGCCGACGGACCCTACACGGTCGCCCAGCTCTCGGAATGGGAGTTCGGCGAGGTCGATTCGGTCCTGATGGGCTTGTCCGGGGTCACCTTCAACAAGGAATTCGACCTGGTCCCCACCGACCGCCACTTCGCCCCGGACCTCATGACCCAGATCCGCAAGACCGTCATCGACGAGGTGGACGGCAAGGCGGGCTGGAGCGTGGTGACCGTCAACGCCAATGGCGTCGACACCGACGTGCTCGAGGAGGTGGACCCGCAGACCTCCCCGTCCTTCTCGCTCAGTGTCGACCGCTATGTCCAGAACGCCGCCCAGCGCGCGGTGGACGTCCGCAAGGAACAGGCCATGATGGTCGTGGTGCAGCCCTCGACGGGCGCGATCCTGGCGGTCGCCCAGAACGAGGCCGCCGACAAGGACGGCCCGGTGGCCGCGACCGGTCTGTACCCGCCGGGCTCGACCTTCAAGACGGTGACCGCCGCCGCGGCCATGACCGCCGGCCACGCCACCCCCGACACCGTGGTCCCGTGCCCGAGCCAGATCGTGGTGGGGGAGCGCACGATTCCGAACTACGACCTGTTCAGTGTCGGCAGCGTGGCCATGGCGACCGCCTACGAGCGCTCCTGCAACACGTCCTTCGCCAAATTGGCCTCCGAACTCGAGGGCGACGATCTGCGCACGGCCGCGGCCGCCCTCGGCCTCGGCCTGGACTACACGATCGCGGGCCTGCCGACGGCCTCGGGCTCGGTGCCCGCCGACCACGATCTGGTGCAGCGCGCCGAGGACGGCATCGGGCAGGGCAAGGTGCTGGCCAGTCCGTTCGGGATGGCGCTGGTGGCGGCGACGGTCGCGCACGGTTCGGCGCCGACGCCGTACCTGATCGCGGGTCATCAGACCCAGGTGTCGGGGGACCGGCCGCAGTTGAAGCCGGAGGTGATCGACGGCCTGCGATTGATGATGCGCAAGGTGGTGCTCGGCGGTACGGCCGAGCGCATCGTCGATCAGGGCGAGGTGTACGGGAAGACCGGTGAGGCCGAGGTGGACGGCGGTTCGCATGCGTGGTTCATCGGATACCGCGGTGATCTGGCCTGGGCCACCCTGGTGGTGCGAGGCGGCAGTTCCGACAACGCCGTGGCGGTGACCCGCGATATGGTCGCGGCCCTGCCTGCCGGGTATTGAGGCCGCTTGGCGGCTCGATCGAGGAGGGTCTCGGGGTCTGTGCGTATTCGGGAGTGGAGTCAGCGCCCGGTGTAGCGGCCGTCGACCTTCACGCACGCGGCCGACTGGATCTCACCGACGTTGTCGGTCACGAATCGCTGGTCGGCGAGAGTCCTGACCGGTGGTCCCTCGACGGATCCGTCACCGAGCATCTCGGTGACACCGGCGCCCGCGAGAATCATGCCCGCGGTGGTGACTAGCAAAAGGGCCGAGCGCTTCATATCCCGCTCCCTTGTTTTGGGATGAGTAAGGAGACCCGAACGGTGTGGATTGGGTTGATCCGGTCCTCAATGAGGGTTGGCTGACTGTTTGCCGATGCAGGAAACCGTATCCGCTGAGTTGGGCCGAAGGCAAGGCGCAAGTGTGCTGCCGCACTCCGCTTGCGGAAGAGAACGGCAGGTCGCGGCCGCTATCCGACCGTAAAGTTCACTTTCAGTTCGTGCGCTGCAAGGTTGCTGCGAGGTGGTGGGTCAGCGGTTGCTCGACAGCGGCCATGCGCAAGGAGTAATCGAGAGTGTCGCCTGTGACGGAGATGGTTCGGCCCAGCGCGGTCACCGACTTCGCGCTGCTGCTCATCCCGATCGAGGTGGAGTCGAGTTCCAGGCGCAGCTCGCCGTCCTCGCGGACCAGCCGGCCCTCGCAGATCTCGGTGATGCCGGTGGGGTGGGCCAGGATCAGCTCGATCCGATCGTCGGGCAGCGCGCGCAGATAGCCGGTCTCGGAGTGCATGGGACGGCTGCCGTCGGCGGCGCGGGTGCGCTGCCGGTAGGTCAGGAAGGGCCGGCCGACGTGGCCGAAATGCACTTCCTCCAGGTACTCGAACGAGTCGATGGTCGGGTATTCGCCGCGGCCGCGGCCGCGCCAGGTGCCCAGCAGCGGGGCCAGGTGGGCGATGTCGGGGTGGGGCGCGACGGCGGTTTCGGGTTCGAGCACGGCGGCCAGCTTAATCCGCTCGCCGCGCCCCGGCGGGAGGTCGGCACCCCAGCGCGCCGACTTTCCCGGCAAGGGGTATTGATCATTGGCGGCTGGCGCGGCGGTAGCCGTAGGCCGCGGGGATGGCGAACACCACGATCAACCCCACCGACCACGCCACGGTCCGCAGCAACGGTCCGGCGACCGGACCGCCCTCGGCCAGCGCCCGCATCGTGTCGACGGCCACCGACATGGGCTGGTGCTCCACCACCGGCTGAATCCACTTCGGGTAGGCCGCCAGCGGCACGAACCCGGTGCTGAAGAACATGAGCAGCGACGACAACAGCGCCACCGCCTCGACCAGGGTGGACTTGGCGGTGAACACGGCGATGGCGGTGACCATGGTGGCGAAGGCCAGCCCGAACAGCACCGGGATCCACAGGAACGCGAACGCGTGCCAGGGTCCCTGCCGGAAGCGGAACCCCAGCGCCATGCCGAAGCAGATGATGACCACGGTCCCCGCGAAGATCCGGCAGCCCTCGGCGATGATCCGCGCGGCCAATCCGGAGGCGCGGTGCACGGGCAGCACCCAGAAGCGCGCCAGGATCCCCGCCTCGCGTTCACGCCCGAGCATGACACCGCTGGCCACCGTGCCCGACAGCGCGCCGACCAGCGTCACCATGGGCGTGGATCCGTAGAGGGCGCTGCGGCCGGAGAATTTCTCGATCTGCGAGCCCACCACGATGTCGAGCATGAGCAGCAGCAGACACGGCACGACGAGGGTCTCGAGCAGGGTGACCGGGTCGCGCATCCACCGGACCAGCAACCGCTGGGTCTGAATCCAGGTGTGCCGCAGCAGGGCCGGTGCGGAGGTCTCGCCGAACAGCAGGGTGTCGGCGGTGTCGGGACGTTCGAGAGTGGTCATGACGACCTCTTCAGGTTCTGCCGGGCGATGAAATAGCAGGCCACCATGATCGTGCCCACCAGCCACAGCAGCGGCGGCGTCATCAGCGACCAGGTGACGGGGTGGGCCTTGCCGAGGGTGTCGCCGCCGAGCGCGCGCAGTCCCTCGGCGAATTGGGAGACCGGCTGGTTACGGACGAAACCCTGGACCCAGTGCGGGAATTGGTGGGCCGGGGCCAGACCGGTGGAGAGCATGCCGAGGATGAGCGGTGGCAGCACCAGCATCTGGGAGGTGGCCTCGGGGCTGCGGGTGTAGGTGCCGATGGCGTCCGCGCCGAGACAGAACGCGATGCCGATGGCCAGTCCCAGGGCCAGGAATCCGAGGGTGTGCGCCCAGTCGCCGACGAACCGGAACCCGACCACGTGGATGCTGATCACGGCGGCGACGAGTCCGATCAGCAGCCGGAACACGTTGGAGGACATGCGCGCCGCGGCGGGCACGATCGGGTGCATGGGCATGGCGTCGAAGCGCCGGTCGAGTCCGGAGACGGCGTCGGTGGCGGCCCGGAAGGCGGCGGAGACGCCGGTGAACGCGCAGGCCTGCAGGATGACGATGGGCGCCATGAATTGCGCGTAGCTGCTGAATCCCAGTCCGGCGAAGGTCATCACGCGGTTGAGCGGGATGTAGAAGCTCGCGGTGAAGGTGACGGGTGCGGCGATGGCGGTGATGATCTCGCCGGTCTTGACCGAGGGCACGATCAGCCGCACGGTGAGCACCCACCATTGGGCGAGGGTGGCGGGTGTGGCGCGGACGTCGGTGAGCCAGCCGGTGCGCGCGGCGGGCGCGGTGGCGGTGGCGGTCATGCCCGGGTCCGATCCTCGGCGGCGCGGTGGCGGCCGCCGCCGTCGGCGCGCAGCCGGATCGAGGGTGAATCCTCCTCGGGTTCCTCGTTTTTGGGGATGTGGCCGGTGAGTTCGAGGAAGACGTCGTCGAGCGAGGGGCGGCGCAGCGCGATGTCGACCAGTTCCAGCCCGGCCGAGTCGAGCCGCCGCAGCGCCTCGGCGAGGGTTTTCGCGCCTCCGGGCGCGGGGATGGCGAGCCGGTCCGAATCCTCGGTCAGCGCTTCGCGAACGGTGGCCGGGAGCAGGTCGCCGAGGGCGGTCATCAGGGCGGGCAGGTCTTCCAGGCGCAGCGGGACGATCTCGCAGTAGCTGCCGCCGGTGCGGGCCTTGAGTTCGTCGGCGGTGCCGGCGGCGATGACCAGGCCGTGGTCGATGACGATGATGCGGTCACACAGCGCGTCGGCTTCTTCGAGGTATTGGGTGGTGAGCAGGGTGGTGATGCCGTGTTTGCGGAATCCGCCGACCAGGTCCCAGACGCCTTGGCGGCTGCGCGGGTCGAGTCCGGTGGTGGGTTCGTCGAGGAACACCACTTCGGGTCGTACGACCAGTCCGCAGGCGATGTCGATGCGCCGCCGCATGCCGCCGGAGTAGGTGCCGACGCGGCGTCCGGCGGCCTGGGTGAGGTCGAATTCCTCGACGAGTTCGTCGGCGCGGGCGCGGGCGGCGCGTTTGCGCAGGCCCATCAGGCGGCCGAACATGACGAGGTTCTCGTACCCGGACAGGGCGTCGTCGAGGGCGGCGAACTGCCCGGTCAGCATGATCGAGCGGCGGACGGCGGCGGCGTCGGCGACGACGTCGTGCCCGGCGACCTGCGCGCGCCCGGCGTCGGGTGCGATGAGGGTGGACAGGATGTTGACCATGGTGGTCTTGCCCGCGCCATTGGGTCCCAGGATGCCCAGCACCTCGCCGGGCGCGGCCTTGAAGGTGACCCCGCGCAGGGCCTGGACCGCGCCGAAGGACTTCTCGACGCCTTCGACGACCACGCCGTCGACCGAGGTGTCCGCCGGGCCGGTGCGGGCGGTGCCGAGGGTCGCCGGTTCGGTGGTGCCGAGGGTGGCCGGTTCGGTGGTGCCGAGGGTTGCCGCTGTGGTGTTCACATCGGTGGTATCGGGTTTGCCCTTGTCGGTGTTCACGGCGTCCCTCCCAGGTGCGCGTCGAGAATTCGGGCGATGGCCGCGAGCGCGTGCGGTGCGGTCAGTTCTTCGTGGCTGACGTCGATGTCGTGGTTGGTGATGGTGCCGGTGATCCAGGGCCGCCAGCCCTCGGGTCCGAAGATGTCGGAGGTGTGCACGGTGGCGCTGAAATACAGCGCGTCGCCGTGGAAGACGGGCCGCTGGTAGCCGGTGCGGGTGGCGGCGGAGGCGTTGTAGGAGGCGGCCATCCGTTCCAGGGTGGTGGCGTCGATCAGGTCGACCCCGCCCATGCGGTCGCGGATCATGGCGGCGGCCTGCGCGGCGGTGGTGTCGGCGGGGATGTCGGTGATGCCGAAGACGGATCCGAAGGTCGCGACGAAGGAACCGGCGGTGAGCTTGTCGATGCTGTCACCGTCGATATCGGTGCTGTCCGCGTCGAGTAGGGCCAGGGTGGCGACCTCGTCTCCGGTTGCCTCGAGCTGGGCGGCGACGGCGTGCGCGATCAGGCCGCCGAATGACCATCCGAGCAGATGATAAGGCCCGTTCGGTTGCAGTCTGCGAATTTCGGCCACGTAGCGTTCGGCGAAGTCGCCGATGCTGCGGGCGTGCGGTTCGCCGGAAAGGTCTGGTGCTTGCAGGCCGTAGATCGGCCGTCCGGGAGCCAGGGCTTCGGCGAATCCGAGGTAGGTCCAGGCGATGCCGGACGAGGGGTGGACGCAGAACAGCGGGGGTTCGTCGCCGCCGGGCCGGATGGGCAGCACCACGTCCAGTCCGAGTCCGGGACTCGCCTCGGCGCGCGAGGCGGCCAGGGCGGCGGCCGCTTGCCGCTCGCGCAGTTCGGCCATGTGCTTGCGTTCGGCCTCGGCCGCGAGTTCGGCGGCGGGGGAGGTGGCGAAGTACGCGGCGGCGGCGAGCGCGTCGGTCCACAGGTGGGCCAGCATGGTGATCTCGTGCCGGGGCAGCAGGGTCTGCGGGAAGGTGAAGCTCGCCTGCAGCCGGTCGCCGGCCACCACCGCGTTGATCTCGATCTCGGCGGTGACGGGTACGTCGGCGTGTTCGGTGGTGCGCAGGTCGCCGAATTCGTCGGTGGGTAGCCAGCCGAGGTCCTCGAGTCCGGCCGGGATGTCGGCGGTGGCGTAGCGGCCGAGGTAGTTGAAGCCGATGCGCCCGGGCACCCGGTGCGGCAGGGCGGTGGCGGTCTCGGGGTTGAGGTAGCGCAGCAGGCCGTAGCCGATGCCCTTGTCCGGCACGGCCATCAGCTGGTGTTTGACCGCCCGGATGGCCGCGCCCATGGCCGGTCCGCCCGCGAAGGCGTCGCGGATCGGGATGTGGGACAGGGCGAGTCGCACCGGGTAGACGGTGGTGAACCAGCCGAGGGTGCGCGACAGGTCCGCGCCGGGCACGATCTCCTGCTGCCGGCCGTGTCCTTCGAGCCGGACCAGTACCGCCTCGGAGGTGTCCATGCGCCAGCGCATGACGGCCAGGGCGAGCGCGGCCAGCAGGGTGTCCTCGACGGTGCCGTCGAAGAGTCCGGGCAGGGTGGTGAGCAGGGTCTCGGTGACCTCGGGGTCGAGTTCGATCTCGACGGCGCGCACGGTGGGGACCCGGTCGACGGCCGGGTCCAGGTCGCGTGGCCCGATCGGCGGGTCGGGGGTGGCGGCCACCTCGCGCCAGTAATCCAGTTCGGCCGTGCGGGTTTCGCTTCGCGCGGCGTCTTCGAGGGCGTGGGCCCAGCGGCGCAGTGAGGTGCCGGTCTCGGGCAGGATCGGGGTGGCGTCGCCGCTGATCTGCGCCCAGGCCGCGATCAGGTCGGGGATGAGGATGCGCCAGGAGACGCCGTCGGTGACCAGGTGGTGGGCGACCAGGATGAGGCGGCCGCGCCGGTCGGCGGGGCTGCCGGGCGCGGGGTCGAGCCAGACCAGTTGCAGCACGGTGCCGGTGGCGGGGTCGAGGCGGCCGAGCGCGGAATCGGTTTCGGTGATGGCGTATTCGCGCAGGTCGACCGCGTCGGCGGTGTCGAATTCGATGCGGTACAGCAGGGCGTCGACGTCGACCGAGCCCGGTTCGCCGATGCTCATGCGCCAGTCGCCGTTCTCGGGCGCGAGCCGGGCGCGCAGCGCGTCGTGGTGGTCGACGACGGCGGTGACGGTGGCGACGAGTTGTTCGCGGCTGATGCCCTGCGGCAGTTCCAGGACCGCGGTCTGCGCGAATCGCCGGTGGTCGCCGCCGCGTTCGAGCATCCATCGCACGATCGGGGTGAGCGGCAGGTCGCCGACGCCGCCGCCGGGCAGTTCCTCGAGCACGACGGTGTCGCCGCCGGCCGCGGCGAGGGCGGCCAGCGCGGCGACGGTGCGGTGTTCGAAGATCTGCAGCGGGGTGAGTTCGATGCCGCGCAGTTTGGCGCGCGACACCAGCTGGATGGCGAGGATGCTGTCGCCGCCGAGGGCGAAGAACGAGTCGTGCACGCCGACCTTGTCGCGGCCCAGCAGTTCGGCGATGATCTCGGCGAGCGCGGTCTCCAGATCGCCGCTGGGGGCGCGGTATTCGGTCTCGGCCTCGAACACCGGCGCCGGCAGCGCGCGCCGATCGAGTTTGCCGACCGCGTTGAGCGGGATGGCGCCGAGCACCACGAAGGCCGAGGGCACCATGTAGCCGGGCAGCCGGTCGGCGGCGTGGGCGCGCAGGTCGGCGAGATCGATCTCGCGACCGGGTTCGGGCAGCAGGTAGGCGGCCAGCGCGGTGGCCCCGCCGGGGCCGGGAACGCCGAGGGTGACGGCGAATTCGACGCCGTCGGCGGCGGACAGCGCGGCGTCGATCTCGCCGAGTTCGATGCGCTGTCCGCGCACCTTCACCTGGAAGTCGGTGCGCCCCAGGTATTCCAGGCGGGGTTCGTCGAGGTAGCCGGTCCAGCGCACGAGATCCCCGGTGCGGTAGAGGCGTTCGCCGGGCCGCCCGTACGGGTCGGCGACGAAGCGGGCGGCGGTGAGGCCGGGGCGATCGTGGTAGCCGCGGGCCAGGGCGGGTCCGGCCAGGTACAGCTCTCCGGCGACGCCCATGGGGACCGGTCGCAGCCGGTCGTCGAGGACGAGGGTGTCCGCGCCCCGGATCGGCGCGCCGATGGTGACCGGCTGCCCGACCACGAGCGGTTCGGAAGCCGTTGCCCAGATGGTGAATTCGGTGGGGCCGTACAGGTTGATCAGGGTGCGTCCGGTGGCCCAGCGCGCCACCAGGTCGGGTCCGATGGCCTCGCCCGCCACGGCCAGCACGCGCACGCTGGACACGGCGTCCGGGTCGAGGGTGGCCAGCGCCGACGGCGTGATGACCAGGTGCGTGACGCCTTGGGTGGCGATGAGTTCGGTCAGCGGTTCGCCGCCGAACACGTCGGGCGGGGCCACGATGGCGGTGCCGCCGGAGCCGAAGGCCATGAGCGCTTCGAACGCGGAGGCGTCGAAACTCGGTGAGGCGACCTGGAGTACCCGGCAGTGCTCGCCCAGCGCCAGCAGTTCCCGCTGGGCCCGCACCAGATCGGCGATGCCGCGATGCGATACCGACACGCCCTTGGGCGGACCGGTCGACCCGGAGGTGTAGATCAGCCACGCGGGCTGGTCGGGATAGGTGCGCATGGCGCGAACCCGCCCGCCCCCGAGCGGGATTCGCACGGTGGAGGCGGCCGGATCGTCGAGCACCAGCCAGCCGACCCGGTCGGGCAGCAGCCCGAGGTGCGCGCCGGTGGTGAGCCCGAGCACCGCGCCCGAGTCGGCGAGCATGTGGTCGATGCGGTCGAGGGGATGGCGTGGGTCGATGGGCAGGAACGCCGCGCCCGCCTTGGCGCACGCCCAGATCGCGGTGAGTAGTTCGGGGCCGCGCGAGAGGGCCAGCGCCACCACGGTTTCCGATCCGGCTCCGGCGGCGGAGAGCTGCATGGCCAACCGCTGTGAGGCGGTGTCGAGTTCGCGGTAGGACACCGCGCGCCCGTCGGCGATGATGGCCGGGCACAGCCGGTGCGCGGTGGCGGCGGCCCGGAACACCTGGGCCAGGGTGGTGATTCCGCTGCTCCGGGGTCCGTGTACCGGGACCAGGGCGGCGCGTTCGGCCAGGTCGAGCAGTTCGATGTCGGAGAGCCGGATGCCCGGGTCGGCGGTGACGGCGGTGAGGACTCGCCGCCAGCGGGTGACCAGCCGCGCGGCGGTGGTCTCGTCGAACAGGTCGGTGGCGAAGGTGAGGGTGCCGTCGAGTCCGGACTCGTCGAAGCCGGGCAGCGGGGCGCGCAGGTCGAAGGTCAGGTCGAACTGGGAGGCGTCGCGTTCGATGGGTTCGACCTCGACGCGCAGGCCCGGGAATTCCACGGTGGGCGGTTCGAAGTTCTGCAGCGACAGCGAGACCTGGAACAGCGGGTGCTGGGCCGTGGATCGCGGCGGGTCCAGGACCTGCACGAGTCGTTCGAAGGGCACGTCGCCGTGCGCGAACGCGTCCAGGTCGGCGGTCCGGACCTGCGCCAGGAAGTCCCGGAACCCCAGTGCCGGGTCGACCGGGGTGCGCAGCGCGAGGGTGTTGACGAACATGCCGACCAGATCGTCGAGAGCGGCCTCGCCGCGTCCGGCCACCGCGGTGCCGATCAGCACGTCCGGGGTTCCGGAAAGCCGCGACAGCAGCACCGCCAGGGAGGCGTGCAACACCATGAACAGGCTGGTGTCGGTGGCCGCCGCCAAGTCGGTGAGCGCGTCGTGGGTTCCGGCGTCGATGCGGAATTCGAGGTCGCGGCTGTGCAGGCTCTGGACTGCGGGCCGCGGCCGGTCGGTGGGCAGTTCCAGCACGTCGGGTGTCGCGGCCAGGCGCTGCTTCCAGAACCGGACCTGTTGTGCGGCACGGGATTCGGGATCGTTCTCGTCGCCGAGTAGTTCGCGCTGCCAGATCGAGTAGTCGGCGTACTGCACCGGCAGCGGCGGCCGTTCGGGCTCGGCGCCGTGGGTGCGGGCGAGGTAGGCGGTGACGAGGTCGGTGGCGAGCGGCGCCATGGAGGCCCCGTCGGCGCTGATGTGGTGCACGACCAGCACCACCACGTGTTCGGCGGGTTCCCCGGGGCGCGGGGTGAGGCGCAGGACGTGCACGCGCAGCGGGGCCTCACGGGTGAGATCGAAACCGGTCCCGGTGTTCTCGGCGATGGCGGTGTGCAGGTCGGGGCCGTCGTCGGTGTCGGCGAAGCTGATGTCGGGGGCCGCGGCGTCGGCGCTGAGCACGACTTGGCGGGGGCCCTCGGCGTCGGCGGGATAGATGGTGCGCAGCGATTCGTGCCGGGTCACCACATCGGCGACGGCCCGGCGCAGCGCGTCGACATCGAGGTCGCCGGTCAGGCGCAGGGCGGCGGTGATGTTGTAGGCGGCCGAGTTCGGGTCGAGCCGGTTGAGCACCCACATGCGTTGCTGGGCGGGGGACAACGGGATCCGGTCGGGCCGGATGCGCGGGGCCAGGGTGGGCAGGCCGGGGAGTTCCGCGCCGGGCACGATGCGCGACGACAGTTGCGCGACGGTCGGCGCGTCGAACAGGTCGCGCAGCGCGATGGTGGCGCCCAGGGCCGCGTTGACCCGGGCCACCACGCGGGTGGCGGTGAGGGAGTTGCCGCCCAGCTCGAAGAAGGACCGGTCGATACTGACCTCTTCGGCCTCGAGGACGTCGGCGAACACCTGGGCCACGGCGGTCTCGATGGCGCTGCGCGGTGCCAGGTATCGCTGATCCAGGGTCGCGAAATCCGGTGCGGGCAGGGCGTTCCGGTCCAGTTTGCCGACGGGCGTCAGCGGCACGTCGTCGAGTTCGATGAGGTAGCTGGGCACCATGTAGCCGGGCAGTGCCGCGGCGATGCGGGTGCGCAGCAGTTCGGTGTCGAGGCGCTGCCCGGGGGCGGCGACCACGTAGGACACCAGCACGGTCTGCCCGCCGGGTCCCGGGCAGCCGAGGGTGGCGGCGTAGTCGACCTGCTCGTCGGCGGCGAGCACGGCGTCGATCTCGCCGAGTTCGATGCGCAGGCCGCGGATCTTGACCTGGAAGTCGCTGCGCCCCAGGTATTCCAGTTCCAGCTGGGTGCCGTCGGCGGTCTTGACCTCCACCCAGCGCACCATGTCGCCGGTGCGGTACATGCGCGCGCCGGGCGTGGTGAAGGGGTTGGCGACGAAGCGGGCCGCGGTGAGCCCGAAGCGGTTGAAGTAGCCGCGGGCCAGTGCGGGCCCGGCCAGATACAGTTCGCCGGTCACGCCGAGCGGCACCGGCCGCAGCCAGCTGTCGAGCACCAGGGTGGCCGCGCCGCGCACGGGTGCGCCGATGGTGATCTGCTCGCCGGGCCGCAGTTCGCCGGGTCCGGTCGCCCACACGCTGAATTCGGTGGGCCCGTACAGGTTCACCATGCGTCGCCCGGCCGACCAGGCCGCCACCAGTTCGGGTCCGGCCGCTTCACCGGCGACCGACAGGCAGGTCAGGTCGTCGAGCCCGGCGGGGTTCATGGTGGCCAGCACCGACGGCGTGATGACCGCGTGCGTGACCCCCTGGGTGCGCAGCAGTTCCTCCAGGGCGTCGCCGCCGTACACGTCCGGGGGCGAGATGACCAGTCGTCCGCCCGCGCCGTGCGCCATGAGCAGTTCGTGCACCGAGGCGTCGAAGCTGGGCGAGGCCACCTGCAGTGCGCTGGAGGTCTCGTCGAGATCGAGCAGACTCTGCTGGGAGGCCACGAGATTGGCCAGTCCGCGGTGGCTGAGCAGGACGGCCTTCGGTTTGCCGGTGGAGCCGGAGGTGTAGATGAGGTACGCGGTCTGGGCGAGGTTGATGGGCCCGCCGCGTTCGTCGTCGGTGATGTGCGCGTCGGAGACGGTCATGACGCGCCGGATGGTGTTGAGGTCGTCGAGCAGCAGCCAGTCGATGCTGCCGGGCAGGGTTTCGCCGACCGAGCACACGGTGACCCCGATGGGCGCGCGCGAGTCGGTGAGGATGTGCTCGATGCGTTCGACCGGATAGTTGGGGTCCAGCGGCAGGAACGCCGCCCCGGTCTTGGCCAGCGCCCACACCGCGACCACCGATTCCACTGACCGGGTCAGGGCCAGCACCACGAAGGTCTCGCGTCCGACGCCGCGCCGCAACAGGACTCGCGCGAACCGGTTGGACCAGGCGTCGAGGTCGCGGTAGGTCATGGACACGGTGCCGGAGCTGATCGCGACGCCGTCGGGGTTGGCGCGCGCGCCGGCGGCGAGGATGTCGGGCAGGGTGCGCAGCGTGGTGGGCGCGCCGCCGCGGACCGGCACCAGCTGCGCCCGTTCCAGCGGATCGCAGTGCTGCAGCTGCGCGGTGCGGCGTTCGGGATGTTCGGCGATCTGGTCGAGCAGCAGCAGGAACCGGTCGAGCAGTCGCCGCGCGGCCGCCTCGGGCAGTTCGTCGGCCATGAATTTGATGGTGATGCGCAGGCTTTCGCTGCCGTCGGCGGCGCGCTGCGGGATCACCATCAGGTTCAGCGGGTACGGGGTGGCGTCGGTGCCGGACACGTCGAGGATTCGCATGCCCGCGATATCCAGTGCCCGCGAGAGGGTTTCGCGGTCGATGGGGTAGGACTCGAACACGGTGAGGGTGTCGAACAGCTCCGGCAGCCCGACCGCCCGATGGATGGCGGCCAGCCCGACATGCTGATGGTCCAGCAGCCGCGCCTGCTCGCCCTGCACCCGCGCCAGCAGATCGCCCACGCGCTCACCGGGATCCAGCCGCACCCGCACCGGCAGGGTGTTGATGAACAGCCCCACCATCTCCTCGACGCCGCCCAGCTGCGGCGGCCGTCCCGAGACGGTGCCGCCGAAGACCACGTCGGTGCGCCCGGTGAGCATGGCCAGCAGCAGCGCCCACCCGGCCTGCACCGCGGTGTTCACCGTCGCCCCGGCGGCGCGCACGGTGTCGGTGAGCTGTGCCAGTTTCGCGGTGCCGAAATCGGCGGAGACCATGCCGGATTCGGTGGAGGTGATGCCCGCCAGCGTCGGGATCGCCCGGGTGGGGGAGTCGACCCCGGCCAGCGCCTCGGTCCAGGCGGCCAGGGAGGCGGCGTCGTCCTGCTCGCCGAGCCAGGTCAGGAATTCGCGGTAGGAGTGCGCGGGCGGCTGCGGGATCTCGTGCCCGGTGACCGCGGCCAGATACCCGGCGAGCAGTTCCCGCACCACCAGCGGCGTGGACCAGCCGTCCAGGGCCAGATGGTGATTGGTCATCAGCAGCGTGTACGCCTCGGCGTCGGTGCGGATGAGGCTGAAGCGCAGCAGCGGCGGCCGGGCCAGGTCGAAGCGGGTGCCCGCGTCCACGGCGATCAGGCGGGCCAGTTCCCGCTGCCGTTCGGCCGGTTCGGCGATGGTGGTGAGATCGATTTCCTGCCAGGGGATCTCGGCTCGGCCGAGCACCAGCTGCCGGGGCCCGTCGGGGGTCTCGACATAGGCGACGCGCAGCACCTCGTGCCGCTCCAGCAGGGCCGCCGCCGCGGTGCGCAGCCGCCCGGAGTCGACGCGCCCGGCCAGATTCAGCTGGGTCTGCACGGTGTAGCCGTCGGCGGTGTCGGTGTCGTAGCGGGCGTGGAAGAGCAGGCCGTACTGCAGCGGCGACAGCGGCCAGACCTCGGTGAGGTCCGGATATTCGCGTTCCCAGGCGTCGATCTGCGCCTGCTCGACCGCCACCAGCGGGAAGTCCGAGGGCGTGTGCCCGCCCGCCCCGGTGTGGCGGGCGTGGGTGACCAGCGCGGTCACCGCCAGCCCCCACAGTCGCGCCAGCTCCTCCACCTGTGCCGCGGACAGCACCCGTGACGCGTAGGCCCAGGTCACTTCGAGGCCGGCGGCGGTGTGGAAGGCATTGATGTCGATGACGGCGGCCAGCGGCGCGGCGTCGTCCTGGGTGGCGGCGAATCTGACCGGGATCCACGGGGTTTCCGCGCCGCCGGGGTGTTCCACGCCCGCGCCCGTGCGCCCGAGGTAGTTGAAGCTGATCTGCGGGGTGGGCGCGCCTTCGAGTTCGGCGGCCGTCGCGGGGTCGAGCCGGCGCAGCATGCCGTAGCCGACGCCCTTGTCGGGGATGGCCCGCAACTGCTCCTTGACCGCCTTGAGGGCCGCGCCCGCCGCGGGCCCGCCGTGGAAGGCGTCGTCGAGATCGAGGTCGCCGAGGTCGAGCGCGACGGGGAACACGCTGGTGAACCAGCCGATGGTGCGGGAGATGTCCGCGCCCGGCAGCACCGCTTCCTCGCGGCCGTGGCCTTCGACGGTGAGCAGCGTCCGATGCGTCCGCCGCAGCTGACTCGAGGCCAGGGCGAGCGCGGTCAGCAACGCGTCCTCGAGTCCGCAGTGGAACCGCGCCGGAATGAGTTCCTGTGCGGCCGTGGCGGTATCGGGGTCGATGACGGTGCGCAGCTGACCCATGGTGGCCACGGTGTCGAGCTCGGGGTCCAGGGCGCGGGTGCCCAGGCGCGGGTCCGGCGCGGTGAGGACCTCATGCCAGAAGGGGAGTTCGGCGGCGCGGGCCGGGGCCTGTTCCGACTGCCCGTGCGCCCAGCGCCGGAAGGAGGTGCCGACGGGCGCGAGGGCGCCGCCCGCCCAGGCGGTGGCCAGGTCCGGCAGCAGGATGCGCCACGAGACGCCGTCGGTGACCAGGTGGTGCAGCACCACCCACAGCAGCGGCAGCGCCTCGCCGCGGTCGATGAACACGAACCGGGCCACCACCCCGGCCGAGGGGTCGAGCAGGTCGGCGGCGCGCTGCAATTCGTCCTCGCCGTCGCTGCCGGGTTCGGCGGTGACGGTGTCGATGAGTGCCCCGGCCTCCACCGCGCCGGGTTCGCCGACCCGCCACACCCAGGGGTGCTCGCCGGCGCCGGGTTCGTGGGTGAGGGTGCTGCGCAGCAGGTCGTGACGGTCGAGCAGGGCCTGTACGGCCGCGGTGAGCTGGGACCGGTCGACGTCGCGGGGCAGCGGAATCAATACGGCCTGAGCGAATCTCGGCCAGGTGTCACCGTGCTCGAGCATGTCGTGCACGATCGGGGTGAGGGTCACCGGGCCCACCGCCCCGCCGGGCAGTTCCTCGATCACCGGCGCGGTGACCGCGGTCGCGACGGCCGCCAGCGCGGCGACGGTCTTGTGCTCGAACACATCTCGGGCGCGCAGCCCGAGCCCGGCGGCCTTGGCCCGGGCCACCAGCTGGATGGCCACGATGCTGTCGCCGCCGAGGGCGAAGAAGTTGTCGTCGGCCGACACCGATTCCACGCCCAGCACGGATTCGAACACCGTGGCCAACGCCCGTTCGGCGTCGGTCGAGGGTGCGCGACCGGCCCGCGGGCCGGAGCCGAAGTCGGGTGCGGGCAGCGCGCGCCGGTCCACCTTGCCCGCGGGGGTCAGCGGCAGCGTGTGCAGCACCATCACCACCGACGGCACCATGTGCGCCGGAAGCTGCTGGGCGACCGTGGCTTTCACGGCTTCGGGCGCGACCACCGAATCGGCCGCCAGGACGTAGGACACCAGCGCGGTCGCCCCGCCGGGTGTGGTCGCGCCGATCGTGACCGCCATCTCGACGCCCGGATGCCGGGCCACGGCCGCGTCGACCTCGCCGAGTTCGATGCGGAAGCCGCGCACCTTCACCTGGGTGTCGCCGCGGCCCAGATACTCCAGCTCCCAGCGGCCGGAACGCCGCCGCCAGCGCACCAGGTCGCCGGTGCGGTAGATCCGGGCGCCCGGATCGACGGGGCTCGCCACGAACCGCCCGGCGCTCAGCCCGATGCGCTGGTGGTAGCCGCGCGCCAGACCCGCACCGCTCAAATACAGTTCGCCGATCACACCCGGCGGCACCGGGCGCAGCCACGGGTCGAGGACCAGCGCCCCCACCCCGCGCGACGGCGCGCCGATGGTGATGGCCTCGCCCGGCGTCAGCGGCGCGCTGAGGGTGGCGGTGACGGTCGCCTCGGTCGGCCCGTACCCGTTGATGACACACCGCCCGGCCCACCGCACCGGCAGCTCGGGCGGGCAGGAGTCGCCGCCGACCACCACGGTCCGCAGCCGCGGCAGGGTCTGCGGCTCCAGCGAATTGGCCACCGCCGGCGTCACATTCAGGTGGGTGACCTCGAGCTGGCGCAGCACCCGCGCCAGGTCGTCGCCCGCGTACGCGGCCGGGGGCACCACGCCCACCGTCGCGCCGACCGCGAACGCGACCAGCAGTTCCTCCACCGAGATGTCGAAGCTGGGGGAGACCGCGTGCGCCACCACGGCATCGGCGCCGACCCCGAACGCCGCCCCGGACCCGGTGACCAGATTCGTCAAGCCGCGATGGGTGACCGCGACCCCCTTGGGCAGGCCGGTCGAGCCGGAGGTGTAGATGAGGTACGCGACCTGGTCCAGGCGCACGGGCGCGGACCGGTCGGCGTCGGTGATGGGCGCGGAATCGGTTGCGGCGACGGTCTTCTCGGTCTCGGGATCGTCGAGGACCAGCCATCGCACCCGGTCCGGCAGCGCGGCCCGCGAGCCCGCCACCGTGACGCCCGCGACCACGCCGCTGTCGGTGAGCATGTGCTCGATCCGGTCGATCGGGTAGCCGGGATCGACGGGCACGAACGCCGCGCCGGTCGCCGCCACCGCCCACATGGCCAGCACCGACTCGGCGGAGCGGGGAATCGAGATCGCCACGGCGCGTTCGGGTCCCGCGCCCGCGGCGATCAGCACCCGGGCCAGCCGGTGGGCGTACTCGGTGAGTTCGCGATAGGTGAACGCGGTGCCGTCCACCCGCAGCGCGATGGACGACGGGGACTTCGCCGCGCCCGCCGCCAGGATCTCCGGCAGGGTGTGCGGCCGGG
>NZ_JBSGCY010000032.1:0-53951 GCF_053602115.1 Nocardia sp. NPDC004582
GTCGGTGCTGAAGGAGATGTTCGCCGAGCACCCGGAATTGAAGCAGTAGACCGGGCGAACCACCGCGAACCCGGCCCGGCCCGGCCCGACAGCGACTTCCTGCGACTCGAACCCCCACCGAACCTCGCCGCACGCGAGACCAACCAGTCGCGACCCGAAGCCCCACCGAACCTCGCCGCACGCGAGACCAACCAGTCACAACCTGAAGCCCCACCCAATCTCGCCGCACGCGAGACCAACCAGTCACAACCCAAAACCCCACCCAATCTCGCCCCACGCGAGACCAACCAGTCACAACCCAAAACCCCACCGAACCTCGCCCCACACGAGACCAACCAGTCGCGACCCGAAGCCCCACCGAACCTCGCCCCACACGAGACCAACCAGTCGCGAGCTGAACCCACGGCTGAGCGGTCGGGAGCGGGATCGGCTGGGATTCACCGATCGCAGGCCGGGATCGGCTACGGGGTGGACTCTGGGGCGGTTGAGGCCGAATCCGGCGCACACCGGGCAGAGTCCGGCGCGCGCCGGGCAGAATCCGTTGGACACCAGGCCGAAGGTGCGGTCACGAGGCGGGTGCCCAAGCCTGGGGCTTCACGGCATCGACGCGAAGCGAGTTCGTTCGCGGAGCAGGAGCAGGAGCTGGGGACCGAGCCCGCGGTCAGTGGGGATTCGGTGGTTGGTGAGGGGATCGGGCGGCGGCCGGTGATGCCGGAGATCGTGCCGGGCGGGGTGGCGCCGGAGGCCCGGACGCAGCCGGTGGAGGTGGCGGGGTGGGCCTCGTGGCTGGCCGAAGGGGCCGTCGCCGAACCGGTTTCGGCGGGGCGGGATTCGGCGTGGGATGACGAGTGGCGGGCCGTGGCGGAGCTGCGGGCCGAGGATCCGATGGCGGCGCTCGTCGACGAGGCGCGGCGGCGGGCGGTGCAGACGCAACGGCGGATGCGGATCCGGACTCGCGCCCTGGCGATTGCCGGGGTTTCGCTGGCCCTCCTGATCGTGGCGGGCATCGCGTGGCTGGTGTCCTCGGCCGGGGATTCGAATGAGCCGCAGGCCGTTCCGGCGAGTACCGCGGGGAGTACCCCCGGCGGTGCGGCGGCGACGAGTGCGGCGGGCGGGAATCAGCCGGGGCTGGCCGTGTGGTGCCGGGAGACGGAGACGCCGCAGCGGGTGAGCGGGGCCGGGGCCGGAAACCTCAACAGCGGGCCCGGAGTGATCATGCGGCTCGAATACGCCTGGTACGTGCTGCGGGACGCGGCGGCGGTGCGGTCGGTGCTCAGCGCCGATGCCCGTGTCGCGCCGGAACAGGCCACCCGCGACGCGATCTCGGCGACACCCACCGGAACCCAACACTGCGTGACCATCACCGAGGCCGACGCCGACCGGTGGAACGTCACCGTCGACGAGAAGCATCCCGACGGCACCCAGACCTCGTGGCAGCAGGTCATCACCACCGCCACCCGCGACGGGCGCACCACCATCACCTCCATCATCGCCGGAAGCCGGTGAGCCATGGTCGATATCGACGACCGGCTCCGGCCACCGGCCGGCCACGGCGGCGACGGGGATCCGCCCGAGCACGACCTGATGCGGCCCGGACCCGCCGGGTCGCCCACCGACGCGGTACCGCTGCACGGCGGGCGGGGACGACTGCTGCGGGCCGCCGTGCCCGCGGCTCTGGTGCTGGGCGGATCCGGGGCGTCGGGCGCCAGTACCACCGCGCTCGGATTGGCCGCCGCGGCAGCGGTGGACAGTGACGGCGACGTCTGGCCGGTCGTCGTCGACGCCACGCTCGGCGGCGGGGACGTGGCATTGCGGGGCTGCGATACCGCCGCGCCCGTGAGCTCGTTGCAAAATTGGCTCGGCACCAGCGATCCGGGGTCGGCGGCCAGCGTCGGGGCTTGCTCGGGGCAGACCTCCACCGGTGTGCGGGTGCTGGCGCGGACACCGGATCCGTTGCCGCGCAGGGAATCCCTGACCTCGGTGGCCAGATATCTCGAAACCGCCGGACTGCTGGGTATTTTCGACGCGGGCGCACCCGTCACCAGCCGGTTGGCCGCTCCCCTGCTGTCGGATCCCCGCGTCGGGCTGGTGATCACGGTGGCCGCCCGGCCCGACGCCATCAACCGCTTACAGCCCGCGCTGACCTGGCTGGACGAGAACTTCAGCGAATTCGTCGTCGGCGACGCCGTCATCGTGCTCACCGAGCAGGTGCCCGGCTCCGCCGCCACCGTCATCGACCACGTCCGCACCCATCTGGGCTCCTGGGTGCGCGCCGTCGTCCAGATCCCCTTCGACCTGCACCTCGCCACCGGCGGCCCCATCTCCTGGCACCGGCTCACCGCCGAAACCCGCGACGCCTACCTCACCCTGCTGGGAGCGTTGCGATGACCAGCACCCGACTCCCGGACCCGCCGACGCCCCGGCCGACCGCCGCATGGCAGCCACGCGGCGCCGGAGCCTGGCGCACGGGCACCGCGCCCCCGGCCGACCCCAGCCCCGCGCAAACCCCGTCCGGCACAAGCCAACCGGCCGCGAACAGCCCAGACGGGCAGCCCCCGAGCGACGCGATCCCATCACCCACGAGCGCACCACGAACAACCCCGGGCAACGAGGACCCACCGGGCCCGAGCCGCACCACTCCTGCTCCGGGCGGCACGACCCCAACAGTTCCCGACGGCACCACCCCAACAGTTCCCGACGGCACCACCCCAACAGTTCCCGGCGACACCACCCCAACAGTTCCCGACGGCACCACCCCAACAGTTCCGAGTGGCATGAACGGAACCGCACCAAGCGACGCGAGCATGCCCGTTCCCAACCGCGTAAGCCTGACAATCCCGGGCGGCGCGAACCCGCCGGAACCGGACGACGGACAGCACCATGCGCAGGGCGACGCCGGTGAGCGATCACGCGGCCGCGACATGCTTTTCGAGGCCGTCGACCCGACACCCCCGCCGGCGGCCGTGCCCCCGGTCGCGATGTGGCATCGCGCCGTGCCGAACCGGCCGCCCCGGCCGCCGCTGCTGTGGCTGGTCGGTGTGCACGGCGGGGCGGGGGTCAGCAGTCTCGCGGCCAGTCTGCGCTGGGCCGGGGATGCCGGGCAGCGGTGGCCCGCGCGGATCGGGGCGGGGGCGGATATGGATTCGCCGCTCGTGGTGCTGGTCGGGCGGAGTCACCTGCGCGGGGTGAACGCGCTGCACCGGGCGCTGCTGGCGCATCAGGCGCGGGCCACGCCCGCCGGGAGCGTGGTCGTCGGGGTGCTGACGGTGGCGGATTCGGCTCGGCCGCTGCCGGTTCCGGTCGCGCGACGGCGCGAGGAGATGGAAGGACTGGCCATCGAGCTGGGCGCCCGCACCTGGCGACTCGGATGGCTCGAACCCTGGCGGGCGCTGGAACCCTACGAGATGGCGGCCTGGGATCCCGCCGCCGGGGTCTCGCCGATGGAGGAAGGCGATCCCACCCGCACTCCCCCGCAACCGGTTCGGCTTCTGGCCGAGCAGATCCTCACCGCGGCACGCATAGCCGGGACCCGGATCACCGAACGCGCGCAACACGGCGCGGAACCAGTCGGCCCATAACCTGAACGAGGTGCGTCGTGCATCGAAAATCGCTGTCCACCCGATGGTTCCGGAGCGCGGCGCTGCTCACCGCCGCCGTCTGCGTGGTGGGGACCGCGGCCGCCGGGCCCGGCGTGTTCGACCTCGCCGTGGCCCGCGGCGGCCCGCCCGACACCACCGTGCCCATCGACAAATGCCCGGCCCTGTACGCGCTGGGCATCCAGGGCACCGGCGAATCCTCCCCCGACGCCGCCGTCACCACCGACACCGGGATGCTGTCGGAAGTGTTCCGGCCCATGCTGGCCGACGCCGGCGACGGACTCGCCGACCGCGCCTATGTGCCCTACGAGGCGTCCTTCGGCGGCGTGGTCGCCGTCTCCAAGACCACCTACAGCCAGTCGGTGACCGGCGGCCTGGAACGCCTGCGGTCCATGGCGAAACAGATCACCGACCGGTGCCCGAACACGCGGCTCGCCATCGCCGGATACTCGCAGGGCGCGCACGTGGCCTCGGTCTTCGCGCAGGAGGTCGGGGCGGGCAAGGGAACCGTGCCCGCCGAGAAGGTCGCGGCCGTCGCGCTGTTCGGCGACCCCAACCGCAATGCCAACGCACCGCTGTTCCCCGGCAAACCGGATCAGAAACTGCCCACCGCCGCGCCCGGAACCGACGGGAAAACGGTTGCTGGGCTGGGTGATCCGCCCGCCACCAAGACCGCCTCCGGCGCGGGCATCGCACCCGACTCCGGCACCCTGGAGAACTTCGGGTCACTGGTCGGGCGAGTCGCGGAATTCTGCACCGAAGGCGACCTGGCCTGCGACACCCCCGTCGGCGCGCCACTGGTGCGGACCGTCGCCAACATTGCCGGGCAGGTGGAGCTTTCGGCCGGCGACCCGATCGGATCGCTGAAGTCGATCGCGGAGGCGCTGGCGTTCACCTCCATCAAGACCGCCACCTCCGTGGTGAACAAGGACCTGTCGGGAACCTCCCTCACCGACCTGTCCTATCAGCCGCAGAAATCCATCTCCCAGCGCATCGCCGACGCCTCCAACCCCAACACCCAGGTCGACATCCCGGGCGCGTTCCAAGCGCTGCTCAAGGTCGGCACCATCGCCATCAACTCCATCGTGGCGGTGGTGAAAGACATTCTCACACCGGGCAATATCGCCGAGATCGCCACCGCCGGACTCGCCAATCCGATCGCCGGACTGGCCGTGTTCGGGACCAAACTGGTCGGGGCCGCCGCCAACCTGGTGCCGCCCACCACCATCAGCAGGCTCACCACGCAGGCGTTCTCCGCCGTCACCCAGAACGTGACCGACAACAAGGATCTGCTCGACATCACCACCTGGGTGCGATACTGGGACACCGCGCAGAAGCACGACTACACCCACGCCCAGGGCGCGGGATTCGGGGCCAGCCCCACCGACTGGGTCGGACGATGGTTCGCGGCCGTCGCACACGACCTGTCCGGGACCGCCACACCCGGAGCCGCCCCGAGCGGCGGCAGCGACAAGCCCAGCGTGGGAATGGATTTCGCGGGCACCACCACCGCGACCACCACCGTCGCGCCCGGCGGGCAGTTCCCGCTCGGCGGGGGCACCACCACGCCGTCGAGCGGTCCGGCCACCAGCCTGCCCGCGCTCACCACCACGCCGAGCAGTGGGGCTCCGCTGATTCCCGACCTCATCCCGCAGGCGACGCCATGAGCACCACCGAATCAGGGTCGCGGACAACAGGTCCGGGCGCCGAACCACCCACACCCGCGACCGAGGGCGCGTACACCGGCAGCTGGGCGGACTGGATCACCGGCGCGAGCGGGCCGCCACGCGACGAGCACGCGGTGGCGCGCGGGCACGACGTCCACAACGCGTATGACGACTACGACACCTACGACGACGAACTCGACGACGGATACGACGAGTACTACGACGACGAGGCCGCCGACTACGTGGCCACGGAGTACGAGGCGCGGCACCGGGCCGACCACAGCTCGACCGACAACCGAACAGCCACGCACCCGACACCGTCATCGCGCGAGGCGTCCGCACACCACACACCGTTATCGCATGGGGAGTCGGCACTCCCCACGCCGTCATCCCGTGCGGCCGCCGCGCACCGCACCCGGACCGCCCACGATTCCCCGCGCGCCCAAGCGGTGTACGACTCCCTGCGTGATCGGGCGTCGAGCGACTTCACTCCGCCCCGCGAGCGCGCAGGCTCGGAGTGGGGGTTCCCGGAGGAACGCCGACCGCTGAAGCGGCCGCCACGCCCGACCCGATCGGGGCCGCGGTTCCGGTTCCCCGCGACCGGTGAACGCGGGTGGGCGGTCCCGGTGCTGGGCGTGCTGGCCGCGATCGTGGTGACGGCGGCGATCGTCGTGCAGATCGCCAAGGTCGGTGAGGGCGACGACCATCGTGCGAAGGCCGCGGCCACCACGCCGGCGGCGGCGCCGGTCGCCAGTGCTCCCGCCACGACCGCCGCCACCGATCAGCCCGCGTCCGGGCTGCCCGCCAACCTGTGTCCCAACGAGACCAAGGGCGGCACCGTGCGCGGCAACGGACCGGGCAGTACACGGTCCGGGCCGGAAGCGATCCTCGCACTGCAGAACCGGTATTACGTCGACCGATCCGGTAAAGCCGTGCGCGAGATGTACGCCCCCGACGCGCCGGCGCCCACCATCGAGCAGATCCAGGCGGGCATCGACTCCATACCGGTCGGCACCACCTACTGCGTGCAGATCATGCCCGGCCCCTTCGACGGCCAGCACGTCATGGTCGTCACCGAACAACATCCCGACGCCACCAAACGCACCTGGGCGCCGCAGCTGGTCATCACCACGCAGTTCGGCGGCGCGACCCTCATCTCCTCGCTGGTCCCGATGAACGAGGACACCCCGAAATAGCCGGTCGGGCCCGGTTCGGCAGGTGCGGTGGCACCCGGGGCAGCTCGGGGTTTGCCAGGCGTTTTGGAAATGGCGCGCGGGTGGGCTAATGTTCTCTCTCGCAGCCGGACGGGCGGAGACGCCGGAACGGAAGCGATGCGGATGTAGCGCAGCTGGTAGCGCATCACCTTGCCAAGGTGAGGGTCGCGAGTTCGAATCTCGTCATCCGCTCAACACGACAACGAAAGTTGTTCTTGCGCACTAGATCTGGCGCACATTCCCGGGCATGTCGGCTCGAATTCGCGGTACCTTTGCAGGGTGACCATGTTGCTCAGCGCCTTCCACGACACTGTGCTCTCCCAGTATGACCTCGTGTCTGCCCCACTCGCCCAGCTCGGTAACCCGACCCCGGAAACCCCGCCGGTCGCGGACAAACTCATGAAGCTGGTTCGCTACTTCACCTGGTTCGTGCTGCTGTCGGGCGTCATGGCCATCACCTACGCCGGCGGCCGGTTCGCCTGGGAGAAGTGGTCGGGCAGCGGGCTCGCCTCGCCGAAGATGGTGGCCGGCGCGATGATCGGCGGCATCGTCGCCACCAGCGCGGGCACCATCATGAACGCCGTCCTCTGACCCTCCCGCGCGTACCACGCCGACTGTCGGTGGCCCCGGCTACGCTCGTCGAACAGACTGGCGAACACGGGTAGGGGCCGCCTTGACGACGAGCGACACACGCACCGCGCGCACCCCGCTGCGCGACGACCCGGCAGACGGGGTCGACTTCGGGCTGGAGCACGTCCACGAAGTCCTGGCGGGCCTCGCCGCCGAGGTGGCGGCCGACCGGCCCCGCGATGCCGAACTCATCACCTGCCGACTCGGACTCGACGGTGAGAGCCCCGAAACGCTGACGCTGCTCGGCGCACGCTTCGGGGTCTCCCGCGACCGGGCCCGCCAGCTCTACACCCGCGCGGTCGGCGCCATGCTGCGCCAGACCCTCGCCACCGGCCGGCCCGACCTGTCGGTATTCGCCCAGCGCTACCCCGTCGGCCACGGCGACGAACGCCTCGTGCGCGCCCTGCTCGCCGAAACCTATGCCACCGACGGCGATATCGCCGCCCAGGACTGGGCCTACCTCAAACTCCGCCTCGCCGGCCACGACCTCCAGGACGCGAAACGCCTGGCGGGCTTCGTCTTCCAGCGCATCGCGGGCTGGCAACAGAAGGGCCGCTGGCACCTGCTGCCCGTACCGGGGCAGGACTGGGCAGGCAGAGCGATCCACGCACCCGGCACCGCAGGCGATCTCGCGATGACCGCAGCCGCACGACAGGTCCCCGCCGCTGCCCAGCCCGATACGACAGCCGATGCGGGAGACGACGTCTGGGCTCCATGGTCGCGCCGCGTCGAATGGCCCGAAGGCGGGAGCCCCGAGCCGCTGCCCACCCTCCCGGCGGGCCGCCTGGACTACGACGACGACAGTCGCGGCCACATGTTCGCCGAAAAGCTCGGCCGCGAAGTGACTTTCGACACCGCGTTGCAGGCTCGTCTGCTCCGCCTGCTCGACACCAGTCCACATGTCGAGACCTTCCGTGAACTCCCCGTCGCCGTCACCTACGACCTCGACGGCAGCGAGCGCGTCCATTACCCCACGGCGGCGGCCACCTTCACCGACGGCCGCACCGTCCTCATCGACGTCTCCCCCCTCGCTCACACGGCCCTGCACCCCCAGCGCACCAGAGCCGCCGCCGCCCGGGACGCCGCGTTCACCCGCGGCTGGGGCTGGCTCACCTGGACCGGCAGCCGCCACGGCCTCCCAGAGCTGTTGTCCCGCAAGGTGGATGTCCACCACGAGTCCACCCTGATGAGCCGCCTCTCCCAAGGCCCCCTCACCTGGCCCGGCCTCGACACCTTCCGCGCCGACACCGGCTTCACCCTCCTGGACCTGGCCGCCCTGGTCCACCGCCACGACTGGCACTGGCACCGAGGCCCCTTCCGCCTCACCCGCTGACCGCGAGATCAGGGAGTGGGGGCGCCGAACCAGCGGGGCAGGACTGTTCGGAGGTCCTCCTGGTCCGCGCCCGCCCAGGCGATGTGGCCGTCGGGGCGCAGGAGGAGGGCGGGGGCGGGGAGTTCGTCGCTGCGGTCGACCACGTGGTCGACCCGGTCGGACCAGCCCTCGATCGAGAGGGTGCCGGTTTGGTCGAGGAGGAGGCCGCGGGCCTGGTGCATGTGCTCGTAGAGGCGGCTGTTCTTCAAGGGGATGTCGCGTTGGCGTCGGCCGATCAGGTCGTCGGCGGAGCCCAGGTCGTAGCGGATATTGAGGGCGGTGACCTTTTCGATGAGGTAGCGGTGGACGTCGGAGAATTCCATGAGTTCGGTGAGAATGCGGCGGATGGCTTGCTGGCCCGGCTCGAGGGAGGTCAGTTCGCTGGAGGCGCGGGCGGTGGTGAGGACGTCGGCGGCTACTGGGCGGCGTTCGGATTCGTAGGTGTCGAGGAGATCGGCCGGGGCCCAGCCGGTGACGGCGGCGGCCAATTTCCAGCCGAGGTTCACCGCGTCCTGCACGCCCAGGTTCAGGCCCTGGCCGCCGTTCGGGGGGTGGATGTGGGCGGCGTCGCCGGCCAGGAAGACGCGGTCCACCCGGTAGCGGTCGGCGAGGCGGGTGGCGTCGCCGAAACGGGACAGCCAGCGCGGGGAGTGGGCGCCGAAGTCGGTGCCCGCCAAGGCGCGAACCTGGCGCTTGAGGTCGTCGAGCGTGGGCGGGGCATCGCTGTCCTCGGTGATGCCGTCGGCGGGTGCGCCCAGGCGGTAGACGCCGTCGCCGAGCGGGACCGCGCCGAAGCGGCGGTGGGTCTTGTGGACCTCCATGACCGTCGCCATCACCTCGTCCTGCGGGGCGGTCAATTCGACCTCGCCCAGCAGGGTTTCGAAACGGGCCGGCTCACCCGGGAAATCGACGCCCAGCAGTTTGCGGATGGTGGAGCGGCCGCCGTCAGAGCCGACCAGGTAGCGCGAGCGCGAGACGGAACCATCGGCCAGTTCGGCCGTCACGCCCGTGGCGTCCTGGCTCAGCCCGGTCACCCGCGCGCCGTAGCGGATCTCCGCGCCGAGCTCGACCGCCCACTCGGCCAGCAGGCGATCGGTGATCGGCTGCGGCAAGCCGAGCACGAACGGGAACGTGCTGTCCAGGTGCAGCGGCTTCGACGGGACGATCCCGGCGAAGAAGGCGCTCGGGTCGTGCTGCTTGCCCAGCGCCACGAACCGATCCGCCACCCCGCGCTGATCCAGCACCTCCAGACTGCGCGCGTGCATCCCCATCGCCCGCACCACCTGGGTCGGCTCCGGGTCGCGTTCGAGCACGACCACCCCGACCCCGTGCAGCCGCAGCTCCGCGGCGAGCATCAACCCCGTCGGCCCGGCCCCGACAATGATCACATCGACCATGAACGCCCTCCTGATTTCCGCAGGTCATCGCCTTACGGTCGACGATTCTGCGGCATACCCGGGGCCTTGCCGCAAGCCCCCCACTGCGATATACGTTGAAGGGGGAGGGAAATTCGCGCGCGGTCGCCTTACTTCAGGACGAGTCCCGCCGCGATGAAGGTCACGATCACCATCACCGCGAACCAGGTGATCAGCTGCCAGTGCATGATCGCCGACTTCTGGGCCGCGACCGTCAGACGCAAGGTGGCGTCCACGCGATTGTGGTCGGCGATGCGGCGGCGGGTCTCGGCCAGGTCGTCGGACTGCTGCTGAGCCGCGACCTCGGCGCGCTCCAGGCGGTGGGTCAGGCGCAGCAGCTGTTTGGTCTTGTCGCGGGTGGCCTTGCGGGCCAGGGCCAGCGCGGTGCGCTGATTCATGAGTTCCTGACGCTGGCGTGCGATGACCGCGGCCTGCGTGCGGGTGTGGCGCTCCCAGTCGGTCACTGTCGCCCATCCTCCCGTGTGTTCGTCGCGGCAGCCGAACGCTATCTCCGCGGCCACCCAGCCCGTCACGAATTCGGCCAGTTCGCACGAGGATTGGCGCGCCGACACTACACCGCCCGGACCGGAGACCAGCAACCCGCCGGTGACCCGATACTCGCGGCCCGCGGCGGCGAAATCGTCGAGACCCAGCGCGGGCAGCTGCGCGGTCCAGAACCCGGGCGGGCAGATCCAGAGCACTTCACCGCAGCCGCCGGCCCGCAGCTCCGCGGTGACGATCCGGGCGCGCGTCAATTCCGGTGGCGCACTGGACACCTCGATGGCGCAGGTGCGCTCACCCTTGCGCCACAACACATTCACGGTATGCGCGCCGACCACCGCGCCCAAGCGCACATCCTCGGCTCCGGCGGCGAGCAGCTGCCCGCGCAACCAGAACTCCAGCCGTCGGACATCCCGGCGGCAGTCCGCGCAGCCGGGTTCCCGGCACCGCTCCCCCGCCGTATGGCCCTTGCCCGACGCGCGCGGCGAATCCGCCACCGCCGCCGTGCGATTCGCGCGCGGAACCGGGTCGGCGAGAGCCACCGACCGGTCGCGAGGACCATCCACTCGCCTCATGCTCACAAGATCACCCCAGCCACCACACTCACCGCAGGGGCCGCTCCCGCCTCATCGGAAACCACCAGCCCTAGCCGTCACTTCCAGAGTGCCGCAGCGCAGGCACCCACCGGCAGGAAAGCGACCAGATTCGTTACCCAACCGGGAGCCGCGTGTGATCAAGCACGGCGCGGTTCGTAATCGTTGTCCGCGATGCCGAGATCGATCTTGACGCCGGGGACCTGTTCGTGCTCGAGCCGGCGCCGAACCGTCTGTCCGCGATGCCCCCGGCGATGTCCGGGATGCCCGCTCGTGCCGCCGCCGCTACTCTTTCGAAATGCTCCCGCCGCAGTCCCCGAACCCGCAGCTCAGCGCGCTACACCCGACACTGAGGGCGGCGCGCGCCGCCAACTCGGTGGCGTTCGCGCTGCAGGGGTTCTTCCTGGCCGTCATCCTCACCGAACTTCCGCAGCAGAAGGACAAATTCGGGCTCACCGACGGGCTGATCGTCGCCTCGGTCGCCATGATCTCGCTGCTCGCCGGCGCGGGCAGCATCACCGCCGAGCGGCTGGCGCTGCGCTGGTCGAGCCGGACCGCGCTGCGCATCGGGCTGGCCCTGATCGCGGTGTCCGGCGTAGCCATCGCGGTATCGCCGAACAAGATCGCGCTGTTCGCGGCGCTCGCGGTGTACGGCGTCGCGCTGGGCATCGTGGACGCCGGCACGAACATGCAGGCGGTGTTCATCCAGCACGGCTACGGCCGATTCGTGCTGGTCTCGTTCTACGCGGCCTGGAGCGCGGGATCGATCGCGGGCGCGCTGCTGGTGTCGGCGTTCGAGGCGCTCGACGTGCCGCTGACGGTGTCCATCCTGATCGCCGCCGCGGTGGTGCTGGCCGGGTGCCTGGCCGCGGGGCCGCACCTGCTGGGCACCGACGAGGCCGAAGCCGGTCCGGCCGAACAGGACACGGCCAGTGCGGTGCCGGTGCGCATCTTCTGGATCTTCGGCGCGGTGATCGCGCTCGCCTTCGCCATCGATCTCGCGGTCGGCAACTGGTCGGCGCTGTATCTGAAGGACGAACTGCTGTCGTCCTCCGCGACCGCCGCGCTCGCACTGGCGGCCTACCAGGGCGCTTCCCTGGTCGGCCGGCTCACCGGCGACCTGTGGGTGCGCCGCTTCGGCCCGCGCACCGTGGTGCGGACCGCCGCCGCGGTCGGGTCGGTCGGCCTGGTGATCGTGGTGTCCGCGCCCGGACCGGTGGTGGCGATCCTCGGATTCCTGGTCGCCGGAATCGGATTGCCCGTCATCGCGCCGTTGTGCTTCAGCGAAGCCGGACAGCTCACCAGTGGCCGCGATCTCGACGCGCTCATCGCGCGGCTCAACCTGTTCAACTACGCGGGCACCCTGGTCGGCGGCGCGGTGGTGGGCGTGCTCGCCGACGCGGTGAACATGCGGGCCGGATTCGCGATTCCGCTCGCCTTCGCGGTGCTGCTGATCGGGTTCGCGCGCGTCTTCCACCCGCGCGCCACCACCGCCCCCTCGCCCACCGAACCCGCGGCCGAGCCTGCTTGACTGGAACCATGAGCGACGCCGTAGCCATC
This sequence comes from Nocardia sp. NPDC004582, assembly GCF_053602115.1. Classification (NCBI taxonomy): domain Bacteria; kingdom Bacillati; phylum Actinomycetota; class Actinomycetes; order Mycobacteriales; family Nocardiaceae; genus Nocardia; species Nocardia sp. NPDC004582. The sequence continues at coordinate 12,549 of NZ_JBSGCY010000032.1, forward strand.
GAACCGGCGGTCACCGACGATGCCGAGGAGCTGGCCGCGGTGGCCGCGGTGACCTTCCCGCTGGCCTGCCCGCCCGGATCCACGCCGGAGGACATGGCGGCGTTCATCGCGGACGTGCTGTCCGCGGACCGGTTTCGCGACTACCTCACCGATCCGCGGCGGCGGGTGCTCAAAGCGGTGCTCGATGGCGAGATCGTCGGCTACGCACTGCTCAACACCATGCCGCCCGCCGACCCCGACGTGGCCGCCGTGGTCACCCAGCGCCCGGTGACCGAGGTCAGCAAGATGTACGTGCTGCCCGGACAGCACGGCAACGGGGTGTCCGCGGCCCTGATGCGCGCCGCCTTGCGGGCGGCGCGCACCGGCGGCGACCACGCCGTCTGGCTGGGCGTGAACCAGGAAAACGTGCGCGCCCAGCGCTTCTACGGCAAGCACGGCTTCACCGTCGCCGGAACCAAGACCTTCACCGTCGGCAGCCAGCTGCACCACGACTACGTCATGCTGCACCGGTTCTGACACCCGAGCTCAGCTCGAGGCGACGGCCCCGGAACCGCTGCCGCATGCGGCGGTCGTGGGTGACCAGGACCACCGCGCCGGTGTAGCCGTCCAGGGCCTGCTCCAGATCCTCGACCAGGCTCGGGGACAGGTGGTTGGTCGGCTCGTCCAGCAGGAGCAGATCCACCGGATCGGTGACCAGACGCGCCAATTCGACGCGGCGACGCTGACCATAGGACAGCTCGCCCAGCCGCAGCTCCAGATCCGCCGGGCGGAACAGGCCCAGCGCCAGCAGCGCGTCGGCATGCTCGTCCGGATAGCCGGGGCGGCCGGAGGCGAACGCCTCCAGCACCGTTCGATCCGCCGGACCCGACGTCTCCTCCTGCCGCAGATGCCCGACCCGGCCGCGGACCGTGATCACGCCCGAGTCGGCGGCCAGCTCACCGGCCAGCAGCCGCAGCAGCGTGGTCTTGCCCGCGCCATTGGGCCCGGTCACCAGCAGCCGATCCGCCGCACCGATCCGCAACCCGCCCAAACACAGACGCCCCTGCACCACAACCGAACTCACCTCGGCGACCGGCGGCAGCGCCGCGCCGGACGGCACCCCGCCACCCAGCAGCTTCGCAGAGCCGAGCGACCGCGCCGACTCCTGCGACTGCGGCGCGGCGGACGCACCCAGGAGGGCGAGGTCGGCGGTGAAGCGGAGCGGATCCGGAGGTGGGGCAAGGGGATTCGCGGTCAGGCGGGTCACCCTTTCCTTGGCGTTGCGGATGCGGGACTGGGCGCCGTGGCTGCGGCTGCGTGGGCGGTAGGGCCCCGCGGCGAAGGACGGCAGCGCGAGCTTGCGCGGAATCGCGCTCAGGCGCTCCGCGTTCGACTCGATCAGGCGGCGGCCGCGGGACAGTTCGGCGCGCCAGCGGTCGTATTCCTGTTGCCGGCGGTGGCGTTCGGCGGCCTTGGCGGTGAGGTAACCGGAGTAGCCGTTGCCATGACGGGTGACCGCGCCCGCGTCCACCTCGAGCACGATCTTGGTGATGCGCTCGAGGAAGACCCGGTCGTGGGTCACCGCGACCACCGTGCCGGAATGCTCCCGCAGGTGACGTTCCAGCCATTCGACCGCGCTGTCGTCGAGATCGTTGGCGGGCTCGTCGAGCAGCAGCAGTTCCGGCGACGAGGCCAGGGTGGCCGCCAGTGCCAGCCGCCGCCGCTGACCACCGGACAGGGTGCCCAGCAGGCGATTTCGGTCCAGGTCCGGCAGGCCGAGGCCGTGCAGGGCGGCGTCCACCCGGGCGTCGACGGTATAGCCGCCGCGCGCCTCGTAACGCGCCACCAGGTCGGTGTACGCGTCGAGCCGCCGGCCGAGCGGGCCCGGGGCGACGAGATCGGCTTCAGCGCGGCGCATTCGGGACTCCAGGTCCCGGAAATCGCTGAGCGCCAGGTCGATCGCGTCGGCGACGGTGGCGGTGGGCGGCAGCTCCAGGGCTTGTGCCAGGTAGCCGATACCGCCCCCGGCCCGCACGACGACGTCACCGTTGTCGGGCAGGGCGCGACCGGCCATGAGCCGCAACAGCGTCGACTTCCCGGCGCCGTTGTCGCCGACGATGCCGACCTTCTCACCGGGCCGGATGGACAGGCTCACCTCGTCGAGCACCACGCGATCGGCGTAGCGCTTGGTGACGCCGGAGAGGGTCAGCTGGGATACCGCGGAGGGTTGGAGGGTGAGCACAGGGTCTCCTGTTCTGGCTCGCGCACGAGCCGGATCGATGGGGAACCCACGCGGGAATCGGCCGCCGACAGGCGAATACGAGCCGCTGACCAGCGGAGACGCGTGGGGAGGGAGTCGCGGCGGAGCAAGGGCTCAACGCGGCGACGCGATCACAAGAAAAGGAAACCGAAACCCATGAGGAGTGGAACGGTATCGGGGACGCGGCGGGGTCGTCAACCGCTTTGATGTGGATCACACACGGCGAGCGCCGGGCGGGATCACCCGCCCGGCGCTCGACCGTACTGTTCCGGTAGTTGTGAAACGCCTTGTCAGGCCAGCAGTTTCGCCTTCAGCGCGGCGATGTCCGCGTCGGTCAGCTTCAGCCCGTCACGCACGTAGCCGTCGAAGCTGCCGTAGCTCTCGGCCGCCTGGTCGAAGGCCGAGTCCAGCGCCGAGGCGGTCACGCCGTTGAGCATGTCGCCGTCCTTGGCGCCGCGGTAGTAGTTCGACAGCAGGTAGTCGTAGTAGACCGTGTCCTTGTCCACGCCCAGCAGGGTGAGCAGCACCGCCGAGGTCCAGCCGGTGCGGTCCTTGCCCGCGGTGCAGTGGAACAGCACGCCGCCCGGGTTGTAGGCGATGTCGCGCAGCACGTTCGCGAAACCCTCGTTCGCGCCGGGCGCGGTGATGAACGCGCGGTACAGGTCGGTGCCCGCGGACAGGGTCGAGGCCATCACCTGCGGCGGAGCCTGGCCGATGATGTCGTCGTGGTGCTCGGTGGCCCCGGCGGGCACCTTGTCCTGACCCATCAGCTGCTCGTAGCTCGTGCGCAGGTCGTGGACGGAGACCACACCGGCGGCGGCGAGCTTGGCCAGATCGGCGTCGGTGGCCTTGCTCAGCTCGCCGGTGCGGAACACCAGACCGGTGCGCACGCTGTGGCCGTCGGCGGTGCGGTAGCCGCCGGCGTCGCGGGCATTGAGCACACCGGTCAGGCCGAGGGCGCGGCCGTCGGTGTTGACCAGCACGCTGCCGGTGGCGGCCGGCGGGTCGGCGGCGTAGACGGTCGCCACCGAACCGAGGCTGGCGGACAGGGCGATGGTGACCGCCGCGGCGGCCTGAACAGCACGTTTACGCAAGGTGGTGCTCCCTTCCGGGGCCGAAAACCGTATTCGACCCGGTTTTGGCTGACCACCGGAATCTATTACCCACGCAAACTATGAAAGCCACCGGGGTGCGCGACGCCCGGGATCTCCCCTGGAAACCCCGGGCCCGCCGAAAGCCGATCAGGCGTGCGCCGGAGCCTCGAAACGCGACAGCGCCAGCAGGCGCGAGATCGCGCGCAGGTACTTCTTGCGGTAGCCGCCGTCGAGCATCTCCTGGGTGAAGATCTCGTCCAGCTTCGCGCCCGACACCGTCACCGGGATGCCGGCGTCGTAGAGCCGGTCGGCCAGCACCACGATGCGCAGCGCCACAGCCTGATCGGTGACCGGGTGCACGCCCGAGATGAACACCGCCGACACGCCGTCGATCAGCGCGCCGTAACGCGACGGGTGCAGGGTGCTCAGGTGCTTCAGCAGCTCGTCGTAGTCGTCGAGCGTGGAATCCGGTGTGGCCGCGGCCCGTTCGACCAGCAGCTCCTGCGAGGTCGGCTCCGGGGCGGGCGGCAGATCGCGGTGCCGGTAGTCGGGGCCGTCCACGCGGATCGGCTCGAACAGCGAACCCAGCTTCTTGATCTCGCGCAGGAAGTCCTGCGCGGCGAAACGGCCCTCGCCCAGCTGACCCGGCAGGGTGTTGGAGGTCGCCACCACCGACACGCCGCGCGCGGTCAGCTCGGTCAGCAGCCGCGAGACCAGCATGGTGTCGCCCGGATCGTCGAGCTCGAACTCGTCGATGCACAGCACGCTGTTGGCCGACAGGCGCTCGACGGCGTTGTTGAAGCCCAGCGCGCCAACCAGATTGGTGAGCTCACCGAAGGTGCCGAACGACTTCGGGCTCGGCACGCTGTGGAAGATCGAGGCCAGCAGGTGGGTCTTGCCCACACCGAAGCCGCCGTCGAGATACAGGCCGATGCCCTGCACCGGCTTCTTCTTGCCGAACAGGCTCTTCTTGTCCGCGGCCTTGCGCAGCTTGGTGACCTGATCGGCGAACAGTTCGGCCTTCAGCACGGCCGCGGCCTGCGAAGGCTCCTTCGGATCCGGGATGTAGGAACCGAAGCTCACCTCGTCGAAGGTGGGCGGCGGAACCATCTGGGCCACGAGCTGGTCGGCCGGAACCTCCGGGTGGCTGTCGACGAGGCGTTTCTGCACTGCGTCAGCGTAGATCCGGTCCCGCGCGGGGCTTTACGCAGCATGGGCCGAATGCGATTCAGCTCACAGAACCCATCCGGACCCGAAGCCGGATCGCATGCCGCGCCCGACCCGGATCGTATGCCGTGCCCGACTCCGATCGCGTCCGATGCCCAACGCGCCCGCACCCGAGGCTGAAACCGCGTGCCCGACCTGGCAGGCTGTAGCGCATGCGCTGGACTCGGGCCGCTCTGCTGGCGTCGACACTGACGGTATTGGTGACCACCGCCTGCGGGGCCGGGCCGTCCAACCGGCCCGCCGTCGCCGTGGAACACCCGCACCAGGGCGGGGTCGCGCCGAGTCAGGCACCGGTCGAGGAAGTCCCGCCCGCGCCCGAGGTGCCCAAGGCCGAACTGGCCTGGAAGGACTGCACCGCACCGACGTTCAACCTGCTCTCGCTCGGCGCGCCGCCGCAGGGCCTGGTGCTCGAATGCGCCGAGTACACCGCGCAGATCGATATCGCGGGCAATGTGTCGGGCATCTTCAAGAACGCGGCGATGCGCGCCCGCTACGACCGGACGCCCAAGGATGTGGCGCCGCTGGTGCTCACCTCCGGATCCGACCGGTCCTCCACCTCCACCCTGGCCGGACTCGCGGCCGGGCCCGCCAGCGCGCTGCTGGCCGCGCGGCCCATCATCGCGGTGGACCGGCGCGGCATCGGCAGTTCGGTGCCGGTCAGCTGCATGACCGACCCGCAGCGCCGGGTGCTGGCCGACCAGGCCCAATTCACGCGCGGCACAACCGATCCCGTGGACGCCATGGCCACCGCCGGACGCGAGGCCACCGTGGCCTGCCTGGACTTCCTGGCCCCGGGCCAGGGCCTCTACGACGCGCCGCACGCCGCCGACGACATCGAACAGCTGCGCAAGCAGTTGCAGGTGGACCACCTCGCGCTGATGGGCACCGGCACCGGCGCGAACGTGGCGCTGAACTACGCGCGCAAGTACGGACCGCACCTGGGCCGCCTGATCCTCGACTCGCCGCAGGCCGTCGGGCTCGACGCCAACGGACGCGCCGAGCAGAAGGTGAAGGGCCAGGAGGCCGCGCTCACCGCGTACGCGCAGCGTTGCGCGTCCCTGAACTGCTCGCTCGGCGCCGATCCGCGCGCGACGGTCGTCGACCTCACCAACCGGGCCGCCGCGGGCCAGCTGCCCGATCTGTCCGCCTCGGCGTTCGTGACCGCCCTGAGCGGCTTCCTCGGTGACTCCCGCGCCCTGGGCAACCAGCAGATCACCGAATTCGCCGACGCCCTCACCGCGCTCGGCAAGGGCGACCGCGGCCCGATCACCCCGTTCGTGCTGCGCGCCACCGCCGCGATCGCCACCGACGGCCAATTCGTCAACCGCTGCACCGACAACCACGAGCCCTCCACCCCGGGCAAGGCCAAGGAGCTCGAAACCGCCTGGGCCACCCACTATCCGGTGTTCGGCAAGGTCGCGGCCATCGACCTGATGGCCTGCTCGGCCTGGCCCGCCGCCACCCCCATGGCGCTGCCCGACAAGCTCACCCTCCCGGTCCTGGTCCTGGGCGGCAACGCCGACCCGGTCACCGGCCAGGACGGCCGCCCCACCGTCACCGGCGCCCTCGGCACCGCCGGAGCCCGCACCGCCACCGTCGTCTGGCAGGGCTGGGGTCACCCGACCTTCGCCCACTCCGGCTGCGCCCAGCAGTCCCTCGCCGACTACCTGAAGGACGGAAAGCTCCCCGCCGACGGCACCGCCTGCCCGGCCTAGCGCGCGGTAGCGCGTCGTATGCCAATGTGACTGCTGATTTCGCTGTGCCCTGGTTGGCTTCCCGGGGCGGGTGGTGGCGGGACTAGGCGGGTCGGCACATGTGTGACGGGGGGATTCGGTGTACCGTGCCCGAGTGTTCCTTCGCCAGCTCGAGCCCCGCACCGCTCGCACCACATCCGAAGTACTGAACTTCGCCCTGTGGCCGTTCGCGATACTCACGGTGCTGAACCGAGTGTTCATCAAGGCTGTGAACGGGTTCATCACCGACGACTTCCGTCCGGTGTACAACGCCTCGCTGGCGTTCCTCAACCATCACGCCGTCTACGGCGAGAACTACGACACCACCGACCCCCACTACCTGTACCCGCCGAGCGGGACGCTGCTGATCTCGCCGCTGGCCATCCTGGACCCGGAGAAGTCGCGGTGGGGGTTCATCCTGGTCAACGCGATCGCCATCCTGCTGGCCTGGTACCTGCTGCTCAAGCTGTTCGACTACTCGCTGAAGTCGGTGGCGGCGCCCGCGCTGCTGCTGGGCATGTTCGCCTCGGAGACGGTGACCAACACGCTGGTGTTCACCAACATCAACGGCTGCCTGTTCCTGTCGATGATGGTGTTCATCCACCTGATCCTGAAACGCCAGGACCTGTGGGCGGGTGTGGCGCTCGGTCTGGCGATCGCGGTCAAGGGGCCGCTGCTGGCGCCGCTGCTGCTGATCGCGCTGGTGCGCGGGCAGTGGAAGGTGTTCATCACCGCGCTCGGAATCCCGGTGGCGCTCAACCTGATCGCGTGGCCGCTGATCACGGACTTCGACCAGTTCTGGTCGCACACGCTGCCGTACCTGACCGAGTCGCGCGACTACTTCAACAGCGCGATCGTCGGCAACGGCGCCTACTACGGCGTCGCCGACTGGCTCATCTGGGTCATCCGGATCGCCATGGCCGTCATCGTGGCGCTGACCCTGTGGCTGCTGTACCGCTACTACCGCGAGGACGAGGTGTTCTTCGTGTGCACCTCGGCGGGCATCATGATCACCGCGACGCTGCTGCTCGGCTCGCTGGGCCAGATGTACTACTCCATGTACCTGTTCCCGCTGCTGATGACGGTGGTGCGCCCCAACTCGGTGATGCGCAACTGGCCCGCCTGGGTCGCGGTGTTCGGGTTCATGTCCTACGACAAGTGGCTCTCGGACCGCTGGCAGCACCCCGGCCGCGTGGTCGAGTACCTGCGCACCACCTTCGGCTGGGGCCTGCTGCTCATCGTCGCGTTCTGTGTCCTGGGCGACCGCTACCTGGCCGCCAAGCGCGAAGGACGGCTGCGGGTCGGCAAATCCCTGGACCCGGCCTGGATGCACCCGGAGTGGACCGCCACCGAGCCGGAACCGGCCATCGCGCCGCGAACCAAGGCGGGCGCGGCGTACTAGCGTGGAGCCCATGAGTTCCGACGCAGAACCCACCCCGGCCGCCCCGCCGGTCCCGCGCATCCAGCTCACCCCGCAGGAATGGCGCGCCAAGCTGACCCCGGACGAATACCGCGTCCTGCGCGAAGCGGGCACCGAACGGGCGTTCACGGGCGAATACACCGACACCGAGACCGAGGGCGTCTACTCCTGCCGGGCCTGCGGGGCCGAATTGTTCCGCAGCAGCGAGAAATTCCATTCGCACTGCGGCTGGCCGTCGTTCTTCGACCCGGCCGGGTCGGACGCGGTGGTGCTGGTGGAGGACAACTCCCTAGGCATGCGACGCGTCGAGGTGTTGTGCGCCAACTGCCACAGTCACCTGGGGCATGTGTTCGAGGGCGAGGGTTACCCCACGCCCACGGACAAGCGCTACTGCATCAACTCGATCTCACTGCGGCTGCAGCCCGCGCCGGACTCCACCAGCTGAGCTCACCGCGACGCGGCGAGCCCGCTCTCGGCCTTGGCCGAGCCGTTCTCGGCCTTGGCCGCTTCCCGCGCCAGGATGCGGGCCCGCTGCTCCTCGAACCGGATGACGTCCTTCTCGAGGTTCTCCATGTACAGGCCCAATTCCTCGCGGGCCTTCTCGCCGCGCGCGGTGAAATCGTCGCGCTCGAAGATCTTCCAGACCTTCAGCACCGGCCACAGCACCTCGTCGAGATGCTGCCGTAAATCGTAGATGCCGTGCTTGACCATCAGGACGCCGTTGCGACGCCAGTTCGGCATGCCGTGGCCGGGCATGGCGAAGTTCATCACCACCGAATTGATGCATTCGATGGCCTGATCCGGGGCGAGGTCGATCGCGGCGCCGGCGACATTGCGGTAGAAGATCATGTGCAGGTTCTCGTCCGCGGCGATCCGGGCGAGCAGGCGGTCGCAGACCGGGTCGTCGCACACGCGGCCGGTGCTGCGGTGGCTGACGCGGGTGGCGAGTTCCTGGAAGGTGACATAGGCGACCTGGTCCATCACCCCGCCGAAGCCCTCCGGCGCGTGCACGCCGCGGGTCATGTGCACCATCCGGTCGTGCTCGAGCGCCACCGGATCCACGGCACGGGTCACGACCAGGTAGTCGCGCATGGCGATGCCGTGGCGGTTCTCCTCGGCGGTCCAGCGGCCCACCCAGGTACCCCACGCGCCGTCCATCGAGAAATTCTCGGCGATGGTGCGGTGGTAGGACGGAAGATTGTCCTCGGTGAGCAGATTGGTGATCATCGCGACCTTGGCGACCTCCGAGAGCCTGGATTGCCCGGGCTCCCAATCGGTTCCGCCCATCGCGGCGAAGTTGTGGCCCTCGTCCCACGGAATGTAATCGTGCGGATTCCACTCCTTGGCGATGGCCAGGTGCCGATCGATATTCTGGCCGACGACCGGTTCCAATTCGGTCAGCAGCTCGAGTTGCGTCAATTCTTTCGCCATGCAAAGCCCTCCGATGTCGGTAGAGACAAACTTGCAGACCAATCGATCGCGCTCACAGTAGTCTGTCGGGCTCCGACGCCGATCGCGGTGTCGGCGAGTCCCGTCGGAATTCGATAGCGGACGCGTCCGCTATATCCGAGTTGTACACGTATATCGGATCTTTCCCACCCGGCGTCGCCGCGGATGAGTCCACCCCTACAGGCTAACGACCGGCAACTGGCAGATGCGGCTTCTCGCGCCCGGCCAGTCGCGGTGAGATCGGAATGCGGAGAGCACATGTTCGGGGGCGAGGGACATCCCGCGCCCGCAAACAAGCGCTACCGCGTCGACCCGACGCGCTCGGGGCCACACCCCTCGGGCGGCGCAGGCGGATCGGGTCGCGGAAACACTATGGGGTGCGGCGCTGTCGCGCATGCCCCGAATTCTGCGGGCAGGCAGCGGGTTACCGCGCGGCGACGGCCGCCGCGGCAACCCGCCGACGCGTCAGGGCAGCGCGTTGATCAGCTGCTCGAGCTCCACGCGCGGACCGGTGAAGAACGGAATCTCCTCGCGCACATGCCGGCGCGCCTCGGTGGCGCGCAGATCGCGCATCAGGTCCACGATGCGGTGCAGTTCCGGGGCCTCGAAGGCGAGGATCCACTCGTAGTCGCCCAGGGCGAACGACGCGACGGTGTTGGCGCGCACATCCGGGTAGTCGCGGGCGGCCTTGCCGTGGTCGGCGAGCATCTTGCGACGCTCCTCGTCGGGCAGCAGGTACCAGTCGTAGGAGCGCACGAACGGGTACACGCAGATGTAGTTGCCCGCCTCCTCGCCCGCCAGGAACGCCGGGATGTGGGACTTGTTGAACTCGGCCGGGCGGTGCAGCGCGGCCTGGCTCCACACCGGGTTGGAGATCTGGCCCAGCTCGGTGACGCGGCGGAAATCGGCGTAGGCGGCCTGCAGATCCTCGATCTGCTCCGCGTGCCACCAGATCATGAAGTCGGCGTCCGCGCGCAGACCGGCGACGTCGTAGATGCCGCGCACGACCACGCCGCGCTCCTCGAGCGACTCGAAGAACGCGGTGGCTTCCTTGATCGCCGCGGTGCGGTTCTCACCGAGCTCGCCGGGCTCCACCTGGAACACCGAGAACATGAGGTAGCGGATGGTGTCGTTGAGGGCCTTGTAGTCGAGTCGCGCCATGGCCCCCATCGTGCCACTGCGCCCGCGAGCGCCCGGAATCGGGCAGGACGGACCGCGGTTCAGCGGGCGGTGGCCGCCCAGGAGGCGATGATGCGGCGCAGGCCGTCGTGGAAGACGGCGTCGCCGGTGAGCAATTCGGTGACGGTGTCCAGATGGGTTGCCATGACCGGGAATTCGTCGGGATCCAGGGCGGCCAGACGGGCCCGGGTGGCGAGCTGGGCGGGTTTGCGGTCGCGGGACTCGACCAGGCTCGCGCAGCCCAGGGTGTAGAGGTAGCACTCGCGATAGGCGTAGAACGACTGCTCCGGGGTCAGGCCGAGCGAAAGATTGTCGGCCAGTTGCGGTTCGGTGAGCCGAGCGAGGATGCGGCGGCCCACCCACGGGCGCGGGCCACGCAGCATGACCAGGCCCGGGTAGGCGGTGAGCAGGTCGTACCAGGCCGAGAAACGCCGTTCGGTGGACTGCGCCCAGTCGCCGGAGCCGGGCGGGACCTCGGGCAGGTCCAGCGCCAGGACGTCCGCCACGAGTTCGACCAGGCCGTTGAAATCGCCGCCGCCACGGCGCACCACGGTGGTGTGCGAGACCCGCAGATGCGCGGCGACGGTACGGAAACTCAGCTCGCCCGCGCCGCGTGATTCGATGATCTCCAACCCCGCGCGGGCGATCGCCTCGGGGGTCGCCTCGGCGAGCGACTGGGAGTTCCTGGGCATGTGTCCATCGTAAGTTACAGTGTAACTATGGGGTCGATCGGCCCGGGGTTCCCGCAGGCCGTGCGCGCGGAACGACGCGTCCGACCGGAAATCTGACCAGATCGAGCGAAAAGAGCGCACGTGCAGTTGACCCACGCCGACGTGACAGCCGCGGCCGAACGGATCTCCGGACGCACCCGGCCCGTCGTCCTCACCCGCGCGGACACCGAGACGGTTCCGGTGGCCGGGGACGTGTGGCTGGCGCTCGAGCACATGCAGCACACCGGCAGTTTCAAGGCGCGGGGAGCCGCGAATTTCGTGCTGGCGCACCAGGAGCGGGGGCGGCTGCCGAGGGTCGGCATCACCCTGGCCTCCGGCGGGAACGCGGGCGTGGCGGGCGCGTGGGCCGCGCGACTGGTGGACTCCACCGCCACGGTGTTCCTGCCCGACGCCACCCCCACCGTCAAGCTGGCCCGGCTACGGACCCTCGGCGCGCAGGTGCTGTGCGGCAACGGCGGATACGCCGAGGCGGCCGCCGAATGCGAGCGCTTCGCCGGCGTCAGCGGCGCGCTGCGCTCCCACGCCTACGACGACCCGTACATCGCCGCGGGCGCGGGCACCCTGCTGGAGGAGATCATCGCGCAGGTCCCGGAGCTCGACACCGTGCTGGTCGCGGTCGGCGGGGGCGGGCTGCTGGCCGGAATCACGGTGTCCGCCAACCACCACGGCGTGCGGGTGGTCGCCGTCGAACCCGAGCACTGCCGCGCCTTCAACGCCGCGCTCGCCGCCGGGGCACCCGTCGACGTCGACGTCGACTCCATCGCCGCCGATTCCCTCGGCGCGCGCCGCGTCACGCCCCTGGCCCTGTCCGCGGCCGCCGCGGGCGATGTCCGGTCGGTGCTGGTCACCGACGAGCAGATCGCCTCGGCGCGCCAAACCCTGTGGGACACGCGGCGAATCGCCGTCGAGCACGGTGCGGCGACCGCCCTGGCGGCCCTGCTGTCGGGCGCCTACATCCCCTCCCCCGGCGAGCGGGTGGCGGTCATCGTGTGCGGCGCGAACACCGACCCGGCCGACCTCGTCGCACGGTGACATTCGGCGGTCACTGACATCACCGGCGGGCGTGCTCGGCGGATGTCCGGCGCCGCGGGCCTTCCCCCGCCGTGGCAGATGCCCAGGGGCGCAGGCCGTCCGCAGCGGAGCGGCAGAGCGGCGGCGCGGCAGTGCGGCGGCGCGGCAGTGCGGCAGTGCGGCAGTGCGGATCGGTGTCGGAGTTCCCCGTCGTCCACGACCGCACGCCGTCGCGGCCCGCGTCGAACGCCACCTCCCCCGACCGCCGAGGTCCAAGTTCACGGGCCGTGACGGCGGCCGGGTGGGACGGCGCGGATCGCGGTGTGTCACTGCCGGTCCCGGCCGCCTGGGGCGACCGCGTCAGGTGAGGTGGGCGGCGATGCGGGCGGCGGCCTTGCTGCCGCTGGCGGCACAGGCGGGGACACCGACGCCGTCGAGGTAGGCGCCCGCGAGGGCCAGGCCGGGGAGATCGGTTGTGGCGGAACGCAGGTCGAGGATGCGGGTCACGTGGCCGGGGGCGTACTGCGGGAGGCCGCCGGGCCAGCGCTGCACGATCGCGTGCAGGGGGCGGATGTCGGCGCCGGTGACGGTGGTGAGGTCTTCGACGGCGGCGGTGGTCAGGTCGGCATCGGACCAGGACTGGGTGGAGTCGTCGCCGAAGCGGCCGAAGGAGGCGCGGACCAGGGCCACATCGCGGGTCGCGAGGTGGGGCCATTTGCGGCTGGAGAGGGTGAAGGCCTTGGCGCGCAAGGGTTCATCGGTGGCGACGAGGACGCCGGAGTTGTCGGGCAAGGCGGTATCGACGGGGAGGGTCAGGGCCACCACGGCCGAGGAGGCGAGTTCGATACCGGCGGCCAGGTCGGCGGCGTCGGGGGCCACCTCGCGCAGCAGGCGCGCGGTGACGGGGGCGGGGGTCGCGAGCACGACCGCGTCCACCGCGCCGATCGGGTCCAGCCGCCATCCGGTCGCGGTATGGGTGAGACGGGTTGCGGCGGTGCCGATTTCGGACTTCACGTCGGCGGCTGCGCGCAGGGCGTCGAGCAGGACGCGGTAACCGTCGCGGATGCCGCCGAACACCGGGGCCGTGCTCGGGGGCGGGAGCGCCTCGGAGACGGCCTGGGTCAGGCTGGTCGCGCCCCGATCCAGGGCGGCCGCCAGGGTCGGCAGTGCGGCGCGCACCCCGATCGAATTCGACAGGCCCGCATAGACCCCGCCGAGCAGGGGGTCGACGCTGCGGCGCACCACCTGCTCACCGAAACGGTCACCGACCAGCTCCCCCACCGCGACATCCGTGCCCGGCTCCCAGCGCAGCGGCCGCCCCGGCTCCGCCTCGACCCGGGCCAGGGTGCGCGCATCCACCAGTCCCGCAAGCGATTCCGGCGCGGCGGGAATGCCCATCAGGGTGCGTTCGGGCAGGCGATGCCCGGTCCCCTGCGACCACACCAGCGGCCGCTTCCCGGCCGGGAACACGAGCTGATCCTCGATCCCCAACTCCCGCATCAATTCCGGGATCTCGGGCCGCCGCCCCACGAAGGCCTCGGCGCCCAGATCCACCGGATCACCGTCGATGTCGACCGTCCGCAGGATTCCCCCGACGCGGTCGCGTTCCTCGACGAGCACCAGTTCCGCCGACTCCCCCAGGGCCCGCCGCAGCCGGTACGCGGCCACCAGCCCGCTGATCCCGCCACCGACCACCGCGACCCGCATCGACCACTCCTCGTCCGCTCGTCATCGCCGCGAACGCACGGCCCGCGGCGCGCGACCCGCACCTCGACGTCGAGCCGCTCCGACGCCAACCTACTCCCGCCGCCCGGCCCGGCCCGCGTCGGTGCCGCGTCCGCGAGCGGGTTCCCGCGCGCCGGCGCTCACGTTTCCGCCGACCCGAACCGGTCCTCACCATCGTGCGGGAACACCCGGTCGGTGCCGCGTCCGCGAGCCGGTTCCCGCGCGCCGGCGCTCACGTTTCCGCCGACCCGAACCGGTCCTCGCCAGAGTGCGGGAACGCCGAGGGAGCATCCGCCGGACCGGCTCGTATCGGTCGTCCGTGACCACACGAGCGCGACCGAGCGCTCGACCGATCTTCGACAGTGCGCGAGCGGGGACCGGCGGCTGCGGCCGGGTCCTTCAGCCCGACACGCTCGTGGGTGCGGCAGGCGGCGCCGGAGACCAGCGCTCGGGCCCGCACCGCCGTCGTCAGAGCGGGGTGGGCAGGCTGTGGATCAGGGCGACGGTGTCGGTGATGACCGACGGGTCGGTGTTGGGGAGGACGCCGTGGCCGAGGTTGAAGATGTGACCCTTCGCGCCGAGGGTGATCGCCTCGTCGGCCTCGCGGGCGATGCGGCGGACCTCGGCGTCGATGGCGGCCGGACCGGCGAACAGGACGGCCGGATCCAGGTTGCCCTGCAACGCTTTTCCGGGGCCGACGCGACGGGCGGCCTCGTGCAGCGGGATCCGCCAGTCGACGCCGACCACGTCCGCGCCCGCTTCGCCCATGGCGCCCAGCAGTTCTCCGGTGCCCACACCGAAATGGATGCGCGGCACGCCCGCGTCGGCGATCTCTGTGAAGACCCGTTCCGAGTGCGGCATAACGTATTCGCGGTACTGGGCCAGCGACAGCGCGCCCGCCCAGGAGTCGAACAGCTGCACCGCGTCCACGCCCGCGGCGATCTGCGCGCGCAGGAATTCGATGGTGATGTCGGTGAGCACGCCCAGCAGCTGGTGCCAGGTCTCGGGGTCGGCGAGCATCATCGCCTTGGTGCGCTCGTGGTTCTTACTGGGCCCGCCCTCGACCAGGTACGACGCCAAAGTGAACGGGGCACCGGCGAATCCGATGAGCGGGGTCTGGCCCAGCGCGTCGAGCAGCAGCTTCACGCCCGCGGTGACCGCGCCCACGTCCTCGGCGCGCAGCCGCGGCAGCGCGCGCACGTCGGCGACGGTGCGCACCGGGTTGGCCACGACCGGGCCGACACCGGCCACGATGTCGAGGTCGATGCCCGCGGCCTTGAGCGGAACCACGATGTCGGAGAACAGGATTGCCGCGTCGACATCGTGGCGGCGGACCGGCTGCATGGTGATCTCGCACACCAGTTCCGGGTCGAAACACGATTCCAGCATGCCGATTCCGGCACGCACCTCCCGGTACTCCGGGAGGGACCGACCGGCCTGTCGCATGAACCACACCGGACGCCGGTGCGGCACGCCACCGGTGGCGGCGGCGAGGAGCGGGGCATCGGTCAGCTGGCGGCGGGCGTGAGTAGTCATCGCCGCCCATCGTAAAGGGGCGCGGCGGCGCGCCTCGCACTGCTGGGTGCCCGAGGGGTCTACGGTTGCGTTTCGTGACACCGCTCGACTTCCGCGACGGCGCTGCCCCGACCCCGGAGCCCGAAGAACCAGCTCGGTTCCGCGCCGCGGTCGAGGCCATGGGAACCGCATCAGTGCATCCCCGCATCGAACTCGCACCGATCCGCCCGCCCCAGCGCCTGGCGCCGTACTCCTACGCCCTCGGCGCGGAAGTCACGCGACCCGACAGCAATGTGGTGCCCGTCGACTCCGACGGCGACGCGTTCGGCCGCCTGATCCTGCTGCACGACCCGGCCGGGCAGGACGCCTGGCACGGCGTGTTCCGCCTGGTCGCCTACTGTCAGGCCGATATCGACTCCGCGCTGGCCGCCGACCCCCTGCTGCCCGAGGTGGCGTGGAGCTGGCTGGTCGACGCCCTGGACTCGCGCACCCCGTTCACCGCCCTGGGCGGCACGGTGACCGCGACCAGCTCGGTCCGCTACGGCGACATCGCCGGGCCGCCGCGCGCCCACCAGCTCGAGGTGCGGGCGTCCTGGACGGTCACCGACACCAATCTGCGCCCGCACGTGGAGGCCTTCTGCGAGGTGCTCGCCTACGCGGCCGGGCTGCCGCCCGCCGGGGTCACCCGGCTGGACGTGCGCCGAGGCGAGGGCGCCGAGTAATTGCGGCCCCGGTCGCGCCCACCGATCGCCGAATTCCCGCCCGGCCGGGCGGGAAACCCCCTCTCGCCTGCGAGAACATCTGTACTGCAACGAAATCGACACCCGGTGAGTACGATTCCCCATGGCCCGACGCAGTGTCACGGCCGGTCGTTTCACCGACGTGACGCGGCTCGCCCTTGCCCAACCCGTAGAGTTCAAGACCATGTCCGTACCAGATGAACCCGAAGCCACTGCCGCGGTACCGTTGCTCGCGCCAGTGGACGGTGTACCGCCGGTACTGGACTCTGCCGCCGAAGTGGCCGCGGCCGCCCGCCGCCTCGCCGCCGGCACCGGCCCGCTCGCGGTCGACGCCGAGCGCGCCTCCGGCTTCCGCTACTCCAATCGCGCCTACCTGATCCAGCTGCGCCGCGAGGGCGCGGGCAGCTTCCTCATCGACCCCATCCCGGTGGACAATGAGCTCGCCCCGCTCGCCGACGCCATCAACGGCCTGGAATGGGTGCTGCACTCCGCCGACCAGGACCTGCCCGGGCTGGCCGAACTGGGGCTGTACCCGGCCGAACTGTTCGACACCGAACTGGGCGGGCGCCTGGCCGGTTACGAGCGGGTCGGGCTGGCGGCCATGGTGGAGCGGCTGCTGGGCCGCGAACTGAAGAAGGGCCACGGCGCGGCCGACTGGTCCACCCGCCCGCTGCCCGACGACTGGCTGAACTACGCCGCCCTCGACGTCGAGTTACTCCTCGAACTGCGCGCCGCCGTCGCCGCCGACCTGTCCGACCAGGGCAAATCAGAGTGGGCCGCACAGGAATTCGAGCACGTCCGCACCGCCGAACCCGCCGGCCCCAAGGCCGACCGCTGGCGGCGCACCTCCGGCATCCACACCCTGCGCCGCACCCGCCAGCTCGCCATCGTCCGCGAACTATGGACGACCCGCGACCGCCTGGCCCGGCTGCGCGATGTGGCCCCGGCCCGCATCCTGCCCGACTCGGCCATCGTCTCCGCCGCCACCAACGAGCCCAAGACCATCGCCGCGCTGCGCGCCCTGCCGATCTTCGGCGGCCCCCGTCAGCGCCGCTACTCCCGCGAATGGCTCGGCGCCGTCGAACGCGCCCGCGCCCTCCCGGACACCGAGCTCCCCCCGCTCACCCAGCCCTTCGACGGCCCGCCCCCGGTCAATCGCTGGGAGCGCCGCGACCCGGCCGCCGCGGCCCGCCTGCAACGCGCCCGCGCCGCCATGACCGAACTCTCCACCGAGGTCGCGGTCCCCGTCGAGAACCTCCTCACCCCCGACCTGCTGCGTCGCATGTGCTGGGACGGGCTGCCCAAGTCGGTCACCAACGGCGAGGCCCCGACCCTCATCGAGGACTTCCTCTCCGCGGGCGGCGCCCGCCCGTGGCAGCGCGCCCTGACGGTCCCCCGGTTGAGCGAAGCCCTCTACCCGAAGGGCTGACCACAACGCCGTGGCCCCGGTACGCCGGGGCATCCGGATTCCTGGGCCGACCGCGGAATCATCGCCCAAGGAAGTTGGGGCACACCGGTTTTCCGAAGTGGACTCCTTTCAGAATTGACGAACGTTAGATTCTGTCGACCCCGCACCGAGGGGCCGAACGAGGAGTCCACCATGCCCGCCGAAAGCCTCCGCCCCGCCCGCCGAATCGGCTGGGGCACAACACTTGTGACCATCACGGCGGCGCTCACCGCCCTGTCCGCGCCCACCGCGACCGCCGACCTCGCCCAGGAAGCTCCCGGGATCTGGGACTGCTCGACCAGCCCCTGCACAGAACCGTCGACCTACGTGGTCGGACACCCCTACATCTTCTCGACCGGTTCGCCCGGGGGCACCGACGGCTGGCAGTCCATGGATGCCGCGGCGGACTTCTACGACAACGGCAAGTGCATCGGCAGCGTCAAGATGCCGACCTCCGGCGGCCCGTCCGTCACCTGGGTGCCGACCACCGCCGGGCAGCACAAGCTCACCCTCTCGATCCTCACCGTCCTCTGGCCGGTGCTCGTGCACCCGGACGACACGATCCCCGTCACCGTGGTCGCCGCGCCGCCGGGATCCCCCGCCCCGACGCCCCAACCACAGCAGGGCACCTGCGTGACGTTCGGCAGCAGCAGCCTGGGCGCCGGAACCGGCAGCGGGAACCTGATCCCCGGCAGCTCCGGCCTCGGCCACTGATCCCGACCGCAGACAAGGACCATTCACCATGCGTGACACACTTCGCTCCGGCCGCCGAATCGGCTGGGGCACAGCACTTGTGAGCATGACAGCGGCGATCACCGCGCTGTCCGCTCCCACCGCTCTCGCGGACGTCGGTCCGGTCCAGATCCTGGCCTGCCCGTCCGACCCGGCCGCGTCGACCCCGTGCGTGACGCCGGGGTCGTATGTCGTGGGACAGGCCTACACCATTTCCGCGTCGTACGGGACGGACTACGGTCTCGACGGGGCGCGGATCAACCGCTTCGTGGATGCCTTCGACAATGGCGCATGCGTCGCGGGCACCCTGGCGACCGCCACCGACGGGATTCACAACTACACGCGCATCACCTGGGTTCCGGCCACCTCGGGAACGCACAAGATCCGCGTGATTCAGGGCTCCGACTTCGCCGACACCACCGTCACCGTCGTCGCCGCGCCACCGGGGTCGGTCAGCGTGACGCCGCCCGCGCAGGCCGCTTGCCACGGGGACGGCACGGTCTCCGGTAGCGCCGCGCTCCCCAAGCTCGTCATCGGCCCCAGCTCGGGCAGCTCGCAGCTGTTCCCGACCGGGAGCGCCGGCCTCCGGTGATCCGTCCCTCGGCTCGGCAGGGAGCCGAGGGATCCGGCCGTCGCTCAGTCCAGGAAGTTGGGTGGGCGGCGGTCGCGGCGCGCGCGGACGGCCTCGTCGAAGTTCTCGGTGGTGAGGCGGACATAGAGCTGGGCCATGCCCTCGGTCTGCATGTGGGATTCGAAGCTGCCCGCTTCCAGGCCGCTCCACAGCAGGCGCTTGGTGAGTTCGCCGCCGCTGCGGCTCCAGCGCAGGATCTGGTCGGCGGTGTCGTAGGCCGCCTCGAGGAGTTTGTCGCCGGGGACGACGCGGGAGACGATGCCGATGCGCTCGGCCTCGGTGGCGTCGACGTCGCGACCGGTCAGCATGATCTCGAAGGCGCGGGTCGAGCCGATGGCGCGCGGCAGCGTGTAGCTGATGCCGAGTTCGGCGGCGGTGAGACCGTTATTGATGCCCGCGGCCCGGAAATACGCGTCCTCCGAGGCGATTCGGATATCGGTGCCCATGGCCAGGCAGAAGCCGCCGCCGATGGCCGCGCCGTTGATGGCGCTGATCACCGGCTGATGCATGCGCTTGATCGTGAGCATCACATTGTCGAGCAGTTCCATCGAGCGGCGGCCGATCGTGGTGCGCGTCAAGCCCTCTACACCCGGCACCTTGCCCGCGTGCTGCAGATCCGCGCCCGAGCAGAAGCCGTGACCGGCGCCGGTGAGCACGACCACGCGCACCTCGTTGTCGGCGGAGACCTCCTCGAGGGCCTCGCGCAGCGGCACCATGACATCGAACGCCATGGCGTTCATCCGCTCCGGCCGATTCAACGTGACCAGCGCGATCTGGGGACGCGGCTTCTCGACCAGCACAAACGACATCCGAACTCCTGACCAGAAAACTGTAACCTGTTACAGAATCTACGCGAGAAGTCCAGCTCCACATAGAAAACGGACCCGCGATCCGAGGATCGCGGGTCCGTGAGCCGGTTACCCGGCGACAATCCGCCCGGCTACTCCACGGCGGGCAGCAGCGCCTCGGCGAGATCCTCACCGGCGGCCGTGAGGCCGCCGTCCGAGGCCGCACCGAGCCAGCCGTGCACGCGCTGCGCCACCTCACCGGGCACCAGGCCCAGATCCTGGTGGATCTTGCCGCGCGCGGAATGGTCCAGGAAGTGCTGCGGCACACCGAGATCGCGGGCGGGCACATCGACACCCGCGCTGCGCAGCCGCGCGGACACCGTCGAACCGATACCGCCGTGCAGACCCGAATCCTCCAGGGTGACCACGAGCCGGTGGTTGCCGGCCAGCTTCACCAGCGTGTCCGAGACCGGCAGCACCCAGCGCGGGTCCACCACGGTCACCGAAACACCCTCGGCCGCCAGCAGATCCGCGACCTCCAGGGCGAGCCCGGCGAAGGCGCCGACCGCCACCAGCAGCACATCGGCGTGCACCGCATACGCGGCGTCACCCGTCTCGGGCAGGCGCAGCACATCGACACCCTCGAAACGCTCCACCGCCTCGATCTCCTCGACGGCGGCGCCCTTGGGGAAGCGGATCGCGGTGGGCCCGTCACTGATGTGCAGGGCCTCCCCCAGCTCCTCGCGCAGGCGCACCGCGTCCCGCGGCGCCGCGACCCGGATGCCCGGCACGATGCCGAGCACCGACAGGTCCCACATGCCGTTGTGCGAGGCGCCGTCGTCACCGGTGATCCCGGCGCGATCGAGCACCAGCGTCACCGGAAGCTTGAGCAGCGCCACATCCATGAGCAGCTGGTCGAAGGCGCGGTTGAGGAAGGTGGAGTAGATGGCCACCACCGGGTGCAGACCGCCCAGGGCCATTCCGGCCGCGGAGGTCATGGCGTGCTGTTCGGCGATGCCGACGTCGAACATGCGGTCCGGGAAGCGGTTTCCGAACGGTGTCAAACCGGTCGGTCCGGGCATGGCGGCGGTGATCGCCACGATGTCGTCCCGCTGCTCGGCCTGCGCGATCAGCTCCGACGAGAACACCGAGGTCCAGCTCGGCGCGGACGGGCCGCCCACCGGCTCACCGGTCTCCGGATCGATCCGGTTGATGGCGTGCATCTGATCGGCCACGTGATCCTCGGCCGGCTTGTACCCGCGACCCTTCTGCGTCACCGCGTGCACGATGACCGGACCACCGAAGTCCTTGGCACGACGCAGCGCCGCCTCCAGCTGGACCTGATCGTGCCCGTCGACCGGGCCCACGTACTTGACCCCGAGATCGCTGAACAGCTCCTGCGGGGCGACCGCGTCCTTGATGCCGGTCTTGATGGCGTGCAGCATCGAGTACGCCGAATCCCCCACGCGCGGAATGCTCTGCACGATCCGCTTGGTGGCGTCGAGCGCGTGCTCGTAGGCGGGCTGGGTGCGCAGGCCCGCGAGCCGCTCGGCCAGGCCGCCGATGGTCGGCGCGTAGGAACGGCCGTTGTCGTTGACCACCACGATGACCGAACGGTCCGGTCCGGCGGCGATATTGTTCAACGCCTCCCAGCACATGCCGCCGGTGAGCGCGCCGTCACCGACGACGGCGACCACGTGCCGCTTCTGCCGGGTCAGCGCGAACGCCTTGGCCAGCCCGTCGGCGTAGGACAGCGCCGCGGAGGCGTGCGAGGACTCCACCCAGTCGTGGGCGCTCTCGGCGCGGCACGGATACCCCGACAGCCCGCCTTCCTTGCGCAGCGTGTCGAACCCGTCCTTGCGGCCGGTCAGGATCTTGTGCACATAGGCCTGATGCCCGGTGTCGAAGATGATCGGGTCGGCAGGCGAGTCGAAGACCCGGTGCAACGCGATGGTCAGCTCCACGACGCCGAGGTTCGGCCCGAGGTGCCCGCCGGTGACGGCGACCTTGCGCACCAGGAACTCGCGAATCTCCTCGGCCAGCTCCTGCAGCTCCGGTACCGACAGCCGGCGCAGATCCTCGGGCATGTCGACCCGGGAAAGCACTCCCACGGCTATTGCTCCCTCCGGATGTCTCCAATGTTTGCAACAGTCTACGGAGCCCTTTCCGGCCCCCGATGCCAGGAACGAAACGCCACCTGCGACATCCGTAACAGATGTGAGGCTCAACACAGATTACGCCGGTTACGCTGGGCCTGTGGTCCCCTCCGGCGGCGTCGTGGCCCGCATCATCGACGAAGTGTACGAGCTCTGCCGCGCCGACACGTCGGGAACGCTCGCCGACTACATTCCCGAACTCGCCGCCGTGCAACCCGATTCGTTCGGCATCTGCCTGGCAACCGCGGACGGGCGGATCTACGGCAGCGGAGATCTGGACGCCGCCTTCACGATTCAATCGATCTCCAAGCCCTTCACCTACGCGCTCGCCCTCGCCGATCGGGGTCCGGCCGAGATGGCGCGCCGCATCGACGTGGAACCGACCGGTGAGCCGTTCTACGAGATCAGCCTCGACCCGCAGACCCAGCGGCCGCGCAATCCGATGATCAACGCCGGGGCCATCGCGGCGGCCGGACTGGTCAAGGGCACCGACGCCGCCGACCGATTCGCCCGAATCCGGCGCAGTTACAGTCGATTCGCCGGACGCGAACTCACCATGAACGAGGACGTGTACGCCTCCGAGGCGCGCACCGGATTCCGCAATCGCGCCATCGGGTACCTGCTGCGCGGGGCCAACATCATCGACGTCGACCCCGACGAGGCGGTGGACCGCTACTTCCGGCAGTGCTCGATCGACGTCACCTGCCGCGATCTGGCCGTGATGGCCGCCACTCTCGCCAACAACGGGGTCAATCCGCTCACCCGAGAACGGGCGCTGACCGGACCACTGGTCGAACAGGTGCTCTCGGTCATGACCACCTGCGGCATGTACGACGCGGCCGGCGACTGGGTGACCACCGTCGGACTGCCCGCCAAAAGCGGTGTGGGCGGCGGCATCCTGGCGGTGCTGCCGGGACAGATCGGAATCGCGGTCTACTCACCGCGATTGGACGCGCACGGCAGCAGCGTGCGCGGAGTCAAGGCGTGCCGGGAACTGTCGGCCCGGCTGGGCCTGCACTTCCTGCACGTGACCCGGGCCGCGCACACCGCCATCCGGACCGCCTACACCGTCGCCGACGCGCCCTCCCGGGTGCGCCGCGACCCCGAGGAACTGGCGGTGCTGCGCGAGTTCGGCGACCATGCGCGCGTCTTCGAACTGCACGGCGACCTGCTCTTCGCCGGAGCCGAATCCGCCGTGCGCGCGGTCGAGGACACCGCCGGCGAGCTCGAGGCGCTGGTACTGGACCTGCGCGAGGTCGGCGACGTCAGCCCGATCGCCGTCCGAATGATCGAGGACCTGCGCGGTGAGCTGGCCGCCGCCGGGTGCCCGGTGGGGCTGGTCGATCCGGACGCCAAACTCGGGCAGCTCGCCTCCAGCCTGGACCCCGCCGACGTGCACGGGCGGGTGTTCATCGACCGCGACGCCGCCACCGAGTGGTGCGAACAGCTGGTGCTCGACCGGCATTGTCCCGGCGGCCAGGAACGACCGGCCGCCTTCACCGTGGACGCGCATCCCGCGCTCGCCGATATGCCCACCGACGAGCGGGAGCGGCTGGCCAAGGAATTCGAGACCCGCACCATCGCGCGCGGCGAACTCATCGTCCCGCGCGACAGCGAACGCTGCGGTCTGTTCCTCATCCTCGACGGACGCGTGCGGTTCACCTTCACCGACCGCGACAACCGCCGGCACCGGCTGATCACCCTCACCCCGGGCATGTCGTTCGGGGAGACCTCGATGCTGGCGGACATGCGCTACGCCAACGACGTGTACGCCGAGACCACCGTCCGGCTGGCCGTCCTGCCGCCCGCGCGTTTCGACGAGCTCACCGATCAGGCGCCGCAGATCAAACTCGCGCTGCTGGAACGGCTGGCGGCCGCCGCGTACGCCCAGGCCGACGCCGCGGTGCGAGCCGTCTCGGCACACGGCGGGGTCTGACCGCCGACGTACTCCGCCGACGCCCGCCGGCCCGAGGGCTCATGCGCCGGCGCGGCGCGCGGTGTACGTCGGCGGGCGTACGCCCGATTACGCAAACGCGTGCAGGCGCGCCGCCGGGAACGCGCCTACGCTGGCGGACAACGAAATTCCTTCCCTCCCACGAGGCGGATGTCATGACCGATTTCGATCCCGCTGTCTACGGACCGCCCACCGTGCGTGTCGGCACCGCGGAACGCGAGCAGGCGGCCGCGGCGCTGGGTGAGCATTTCGCGGCGGGCCGCCTCGACCTCGCCGAATACGACGACCGGGTGGGACGCGCCTACGCCGCGAAAACCGCCGGCGAGCTGGCCGTACTGTTCGCCGACCTACCCCGGCCGCAACCCGCGGCCCCGCAGGTCCCGGCCACCCCGCCCACCCCGCGCCAACCGCTGCCGCTGGTGCCGATCGGGGCGGGCGCGCTGGTGGTGCTGGCGTTCGTGTTCGCGATCGTCACCCACGTCTTCCCATTCTTCCTGTTCCCGGTGCTGTTCTTCGTGTTCGCGCGGGGCCGGCGCGGCTACGGCTATCACGGTCCGCGCTACCACCGCGGCTGACGGTTATGGTGGATGCGTGGGTGTATTCGGCGAACTGTTCCCCGGCAAGAAGCTCGAGGACGACGGCAGCGAGGACGGCGGCGGCCAGCTGCACCGGCCGCGCGTGAGCCTCGACCTGGACGCCGGCGTCATCCGGGTGTCCCCCGCGACCCCGCCCGCGCCCGCCGCCGATCCGGACGCGCCCGCCGAGCACGCCTGATACCCAGCCGCTAGGGTTGGCCCCGACAGGCGACGAGCCGGGACAGGGGCGAAACACCGTGACCGACAACCATGATCAGTGGCGCAACCCCGACAGCCCGGCCACACCCGCGCACTCCCCGCAGGACCCCAACCTCGCCTGGGGCGAGCAGCCGACCACGAATTACCCTGGGCACCAGCCGATCCCACCGGACCCGACCATGGTCCACCCGGGCTACAACCCGACCGCGGCGCACCCGGGACCAGCGCCCGTCCCGAATCACCCTGGCTACGAACCGACCGCGGTGTATCCCGGCCAGCCCCCTGTCCCCCAGCCGGGGTACGACCCGACGGCGGTGTACCCCGGCCAGCCGCAGGCACCGAATCATCCTGGGTACGAACCGACCGCGGTCTACCCGGGGCAAACGCCGATTCCGAACCAGCCCGGCTACGAACCAACCGCGGTCTATACCGAACAGACGCCGATCCCGAATCAATCCGGATATGCGCCGACGGCGGTATATACCGGGCCGCAGCCGATTCAGGGATATCCGGGGCAGGATCCGGCGGCGATGTATCCGGGCCGGCCTGATCCCGGCTACCCGGCCGGGACGTACCCGGGTCAGCAGTCGGCACCGAATTACCTTGGCCAGCAGCCCATTCCAGGGTACGGCCGGCCGCAGCCCGCGCCGGGCGGCGGAGGCAACCGCACCTGGATCGTGTGGGCCGCCATCGTCGCGGTGATCGTGGTCGTCGGCGGCGGGATCGCGGCGTACGCGCTGACCCGCGACTCGTCGGGCTCCACCACCGCCGCGCCCAGCACCACCGCGGGCCCGGCTCCCACCAGCCGCTCCGGCGGCCCGTCCACCACCGGGCCGTCCAAGTCCGGTGCGCCCAAGCCGGGTGCGGGGACGGTGGTCGTTCCGGCGTACGGCATCAGCTACGACGTGCCGAAGGGCTGGGCGGTCGGCGACCAGTCCGAGACCGTGCCGCAGACCGGGCTCGACGGCTCGTTCATCGGCCGCGGCAAGGCCACCGAAGGCGGCGGCTACTGCCCCGGCTCGGCGTACCGGTCGCTCGCCTACGTCACCCGCGCCGACGGCAGCGATCCCGCCGCGGCCGCGCTGAAGGTCGCGAAGATCTCCGCCCAGGGCGGCTACATGGACATGACCGGCGGCGCCCCGAGCGCACCCACCGCGGTCACCACCCAGAGCGGCATCGCCGGCCAGCAGGTGGAGACCTCCGGCAGCTGGAAGCCCTCCCCGGCCGGCTGCACCACGACCACCTACTCGATCTACACCTTCGCCTTCACCGGCCCCAAGAACGCCCTGCTGGTGCTGGCCGTCCTCGCCGACCGCGGCACCTCCGGCGAACTCGCCGCCGACCAGGCCAAGCAGATCATCGCCAGCATCCGCACCTCCTGACCCCTAGGCTGCGTTCATGGCCACCATGGACGACGACGCCATCGCCGACGCCTTCGTCGTCGAGGTGCGGCCCTACTCGGTGCCGGTGATCATCGAGGAGTACGACCCGCATTGGCCCGCCCACTACGAGGCCGAGGCGACGGCGATCCGGGACACCTTGGGCGCGAAGGTATTACGGATCGAGCACACCGGGTCCACGTCCGTCCCGGGTCTGGCCGCCAAACCCGTCATCGACATGCTGCTCGTGGTCGCCGACACCGCCGACGAGGCCGCCTACGTTCCGGCCCTCGCGGCCCTCGGCTACACCCTGCGCGTGCGCGAACCGGACTGGTACGGGCACCGCTGCCTGGTCCGGCGGGTCGAGGACGGCGCACCGCGCAGCGTCAACCTGCACGTCTTCTCGCCGGAGCTGGGCGCGCCCGAGATCGAGCGCGTGCTCGCCTTCCGCGACCGGCTGCGCACCCACGACGACGAACGCGCCTATTACGAGCGCACCAAACGCGAACTGGCGCAACGCGAGTGGAAGTACGTCCAGCACTACTCCAACGCCAAGAGCGACGTGATCGAGGAGATCATCGCCCGCGCCCTGCGAGGCTGACGCCCCGCCGACTCCCCGAGCGCGATCCATACGCTCCCCGATCCCGATCCATACACTGAGGCGATGCCCCTCGTCGAGGTGACCCACAGACCGGAGCTGCCCGAGACCGTCCTGCGCGAGCTGGGCGAATGGCTTCCGCACCTGGTCTCGGTGGCGGTCGAATGCCCCGAGGAACCCTACGACGGCGACCTGCTGCCCGGCGATGTGGAGATCCGCTTCCGGCCGCTGGGCAAGTTCGACCGGTCCGGCATGGACCTGGTCATCGAGATCCGCTCGAAGTATTTCGCCACCCGCGCCGAGAACCGTCAGGAACGCTGTGACCGGCTGCTCGCCGATGTCGAGAAGTTCGTCGAGGGCCGGATCGGCGTCTATCTGACCATGCCGGTCGCCGCCTGGTCGCAGAGTGAGTGACCGCTCATCGGGACCTTTCCAACACTGTTTCAATCACTGATTGAAATCCTGATTGAGACGTGTTTCACTGCTTGGCATGGTCGAGAAGGTGTCCGCGGGAACGCGGGAACGGCTGATCGCCGCCGCTGAACAATTGCTGCTGACCGAGCCGTACGACGAGGTGTCGGTGCGCGCGGTGTGCGCGGCCGCCGGAGCCAATCCGGCGGCGGTGCACTATCACTTCGGGTCGAAGGAAGCGCTCGTCGGCGCGCTCATCGAGGATCGGCTCGGCCCCCTGTGGGTCGAGGGTCTCGCACAGGCGAAGGGCGGGCGGGATTCGGTGCCCGCGGTGGTGGACACCATCCTCGCGCCGTTCGTCGAACTGGCCGCGGATCCCTTGGGGCGCTTGCATTTACGGCTGCTGGCCCGATTCGTGCTGGGGCGGCATCTGACGACGTGGCGGGGACCGTGGTTCCAGATGGATTCCTGGGCGCGGCTGCTGCCCGAACTGCGGCCGAGCCAGGCCGCCCAGCGCTGGATGCTGGCCTTCGACCTGATCATCATGCGATTCGGCGCACCCGAGATCGAGGATCACGGGATGCCGGAATCGGCGCTCACGGCCCTGCGTGAATTCGTGGTGGCCGGACTCACCGCACCGGGAGAACAACGATGAACGATATCTTCGCACCCGCGAAACTCGGCCCGATCACCTTGCGCAACAGGGTGATCAAGGCCGCCACCTTCGAAGGCCGCACCCCCGAGGCGCTGGTCACCCCCGAACTCGTCGACTTCCATCGCGAGGTCGCCGCGGGCGGGGTCGGCATGACCACGGTCGCCTACTGCGCGGTCGCGCCGGGCGGGCGCACCGACCGCCACCAGATCTGGATGCGCCCCGAAGCCGTGGCCGGACTGCGCGAGCTGACCGACGCCGTGCACGCCGAGGGCGCGGCCGCCAGCGCCCAGATCGGGCACGCCGGACCGGTCGCCAACGCCGCCTCCAACCGGGTGCCCGCGCTCGCCCCCAGCGCGATGTTCAGCCCGCTGAGCATGAAGGCCATGAAGGTGCCCGGCGACGCCGAGATCCGCGAGCTCATCACCGCGCACGCCAACGCCGCGCTGCTGGCCGAGCAGGCCGGATTCGACGCGGTCGAAATCCATTTCGGCCACAACTACCTGGTCAGTTCCTTCCTGAGCCCGCTGCTCAACCGGCGCGGCGACCGCTGGGGCGGGCCCCTGGTCAACCGGGCCCGGCTGGCCCGCGAAATCGCCTGCGCCGTGCGGGAAGCCGTCGGCGACCGGCTCGCGGTGACCGCCAAACTCAATATGGAGGACGGCCGCCGCGGCGGGCTCACCATCCCCGAGAGCGTGCAGGTCGCGGCCTGGCTCGAAGCCGACGGCGCGCTCGACGCGCTCGAATTGACCGCGGGCAGTTCACTGCTCAACCCGATGCTGCTGTTCCACGGCGACGCGCCGCGCAAGGAATTCGCCGAGGTCCTGCCCGGTCCGGCGCGGCTGGGCTTCAAGGTGGTCGGGCGCGCCTTCCTCAAGGAGTACCCGTATCAGGAGGCGTACCTGCTCGAGCGGGCCCGCCAATTCCGCCGGGAACTGTCCATGCCGCTGATCCTGCTGGGCGGCATCACCAATCTCGACACCATGAACCTGGCCCGCGCCGAGGGCTTCGAATTCGTCGCCATGGGCCGGGCGCTGCTGCGCGAACCGGACCTGTTGCGGCGCATCCAGTCCGAGGCGGGCACCCGGTCGGCCTGCGTGCACTGCAACAAGTGCATGCCCACCATCTACACCTCCACCCGCTGCGTGTTCCGGCCGGAGCGGACGATCATCGATTTCGACGGAAGGCAGCGAGCATGAGCTCAGGCTCGAACGGACACGGCACGCGCGGGCGGCTCGACGGGCGGGTAGCCCTGATCAGCGGCGGCGCATCGGGAATGGGCGCCTCGCACGCGCGGGCGTTCGTGGCCGAGGGCGCCTCGGTGCTGATCGGCGACATCTCCGACGAGGCGGGCACGAAACTGGCCGCCGAACTCGGCGAGGCGGCGGCGTTCATCCATCTCGACGTGACCAGCGCCGCCGACTGGCGGGTCGCCGTCGACGCGGCGGTGGAACGCTTCGGCAAACTGGATGTGCTGGTCAACAACGCGGGCATCCTCGACTTCGGCCCGCTCGGCGAATACACCGAACAGCAGTGGCAGCGCGCGCTTTCCATCAATCTGACGGGCCCGTTCCTGGGCCTGACCGCCGCCCGTGACGCCCTGGTGGCGGCGCGGCCGGCGTCGGTGGTGAACATCTCCTCCGCCGCGGGCATCCAGGGCGTGCCGGGCGCGCACGCCTACACGGCCTCCAAGTTCGGGGTGCGCGGGCTGACCAAGTCCGCGGCGATCGAACTGGCCCCGCACGGGGTTCGAGTGAATTCCGTGCACCCCGGCGGCATCCTGACCCCCATGATCGGCGTCCCCGAGGGCACCACCGCCGATCGCGCGGCCAACCCCCTGGCCCGCCTGGGCGCCCCCGAGGAAGTCACCGACGTGGTCGTCTTCCTGGCCAGCCACGAATCCAGCTACTGCAACGCCGCCGAATTCGTCGTAGACGGCGGCATGACCGCCGGCCGCCCCGCCTGACCCGCCGAGTGGCACACGCTGGAGGCGGAATCAGACAAATCCCCTCCAGCGTGGGCCACTCGACTACTGCTTGTAGGTGGCGAGGAAGCGGCCGATGCGTTCGATGATGGCTTCCAGTTCGTCGGCGTGGGGCAGGGTGACGATGCGGAAGTGGTCGGGGCGGGGCCAATTGAAGCCGGTGCCCTGGACGATGTGGATCTTCTCGCGGAGCAGCAGGTCCAGGACGAACTGTTCGTCGTCGTGGATCTTGTAGGTGTCGAGATCGATGCGTGGGAAGGCGTACAGCGCGCCCTTGGGCTTCACGCACGAGATGCCGGGGATCGCGTTGAGCGCCTCCCACGCCCGGTCGCGCTGTTCGCGCAGGCGGCCGCCGGGGAGGGTCAGGTCGTAGATGCTCTGGTGGCCGCCGAGGGCGGCCTGGATCGCCTGCTGCGCGGGCACATTCGCGCACAGGCGCAGACCGGCCAGCATGGTCAGGCCCTCGAGGTAGTTCTCGGCGTGCTCGACCGGGCCGGAGACCACCAGCCAGCCGCCGCGGAAACCGGCCGCGCGGTAGGACTTCGAGAGTCCGGAGAAGGTCAGGCACAACACATCCGGGGCCAGGGCGGCGGTGGCGGTGTGGGCGAGGTCGTCGTAGAGGATCTTGTCGTAGATCTCGTCGGAGAACACCACCAGGTTGTGGCGGCGCGCGAGCTCCAGCATCTGCCGCACCACCTCGGGCGAGTACACCGCGCCGGTGGGGTTGTTCGGGTTGATGATGACCAGGGCGCGGGTGCGGTCGGTGATCTTGGATTCGATATCGGCCAGATCCGGCATCCAGTCGGCCTGCTCGTCACAGATGTAGTGCACCGGGCGGCCGCCGTTGAGGGCGGTGGCGGCGGTCCAGAGCGGGAAATCCGGTGCGGGAACCAGGACTTCGTCGCCGTTCTCCAGCAGCGCGGTCATGGCCATCATGATCAGTTCGGAGACGCCGTTGCCGAGGAAGACCTGCTCGACGTCGACCTCGCTCAGACCCAGGGTCTGGTAGTACTGCACCACCGCGCGCCGGGCCGAGAGCAGGCCCTTGGACGAGGAGTAGCCGCTGGACTGCGGCAGGTTGCGGACCATGTCCTGGAGCAGTTCGGCGGGCGCTTCGAAGCCGAAGGGCAGTGGGTTGCCGGTATTGAGCTTCACGATGTGATGCCCCTCGGCTTCCAGCCGTGCGGCATGCTCGGCGACCGGTCCACGGATCTCGTAGGACACGCCCGACAGCTTGCTCGACTGCTTCACCTGCATGAACGACCTCTTCTCGGTGTGGTTGCCGCACACTCTACTTGGAAATTCCAAGTTTGCACTTTGTTTTTCCAAGTTGTTGGTTACAGTGGGATCGTGCCACGCCGAAGCTACGACCACTACTGCACCGTGAGCCGCGCCCTCGACATCGTCGGCGACCGGTGGAACCTGCTGGTGGTCCGCGAACTCTGTTCGGGCCCGCGCCGCTACAGCGACCTGTTCGCCGACCTGCCCGGCATCAGCACCGACGTGCTGGCCGCCCGGCTCAAGGACCTCGAGCGTGACGGGATTCTCACCAAACGCCGCACCGGGCCACGCGCCGGCACCGCCCTCTACGAACTCACCGACTCCGGCGCGGCCCTGCGCCCGGTCCTCGACACCCTCTCCGCCTGGGGCACCACCCAGCTCGGCGAGCAGCGCGCCACCGACGCCGTGCGCGCCCACTGGTTCGCCCTCCCCCTCGGGCGCGCGGTCGCCGAACTCGTCCCCACCGGCACGGTCACGGTTCGCATCGGCGACACCGCCTTCCACTACGTGATCACCGAGACCGGCCTCACCCACCACGACGGACCCGCCGACGCCGCCGACCTCGACCTGCGGCTCGATCTGGCCGCGGCCGGCGAGATCGCCACGGGCGCACGCTCACTCGCCGACACCATCGCCGAGACCACCGGCACCGGGCATCCGGCCGCCTGACCTGAGCCGTCGGGCGCCGTCCGCGCGGCACGGGCGAGCGGTCACCCCGCGTCGGTAGCATCGGCTGGGTTGCGCCCGCATCGACCGAGGAGGACCGCGTGACCAGCGATAACGTCGGCACCATCACGATGATCGGATCCGGGAGCGCCGGTGCGACACCGGACATCATGCGGGTATCGATCTCCGTGGACACCCGGGCCGACACCGTGGCCGCCGCCTACGCGCGCGCCGGGGAACGGGCCGACGCGGTGATCGGGTCACTACGCGGGGACGGCGTGCACGGACGCGACATCTCGACCAGCGGGCTGACCGTGCGCGCGGAAACCGTGTGGACCGACGGCAATCGGGAGAAGCTGGTCGGGTATTCGGCGGGGACATCGCTGACCGTGACACTGCGCGACATCGCCGGGCCCGACGGGGAAGCCAAGTCCGGCAAGGACGATGGGCCCGCCGCGATCATCGCCCACGCCGTCGCCGCCGGAGGTGATGATGTCCGGCTGGGCGGGCTGACGCTGACCGTGGCCGACGAGGAAGCACTGATGGTCCGCGCCCGCGACGAAGCCTGGGACCACGCGGTGAGCAAGGCCGAACAGTACGTGACGCGGGCGGGCCGCACACTCGGGCCGGTCCTCGAGATCACCGAGAACATCACCGGACCCACCCCGGCCCCGCGCATCGCCTTCGCGGCCGCCGCGAAAGCCGCAGGCGCACCGGCCATGCCGGTGGAGCTCGGCGAGAGCGAGATCTCCACCAGCATCCGCGTCACCTGGCAGCTCGCCTAGCAGCGAATCCTACTGTCACCGAACCGGAGCCGCCCGGGCTCGACTCGACAGCCAGGCGCAGCTCACGGTCCGGCGCTGAACCCGGGTGACCGGCTCGGCAGCACGACCGAACCACCCGTGAGGAATCCCCCGCGCCCGAGTCAGTGCTGGACTTGGGCCAAGAGCGCGGTGGCGTGGACGAGGGTCAGCTGCACGCGGAATCTGGTGGCGTCGGCGCGAGTTCGATGCGGGAACGGGTCCTCGTCGGTCAGGCCGCGCAGGTCGTGCAGCAGACGGGTGCCCTCGGCGACGGTGAGGCGGCCGGTGTCGACGAGGTGGCGGACATTGCGGGTGCCGTCGAGGTCGCCGGTGCCCGTGGCGTAGGCGGTCACCTGGAGCAGGGCCGAGCGCAGGCGCTTCTCACACGCCGGAAAACGGCCGCGCCCATGGTGTTTGACGGCGGCGCGCAGGTGGTCGAGGGCGGTCTGCTGGCCGCGCACCTCCAGTTCGGTCTCCAGCAGGGCGACCCGGTCGGCGAGGCGCACCGGCAGCTCGCCGGTGGGTTTCAGGCGGCAGCGCACGGTCCCGTCGGGACCCTCCCCCGTCACCCGGTCGATCTTCATGCGGTACCCGTCGGCCAGCAGCGCCCGGCGCAGCTCCGGCATCCACGCCGGAAGGCTCTTGCGCTGCAACGATTCCCCCTGCAGGAAACGCGCCACCGTCACCTCGACCAGATCCAGCAGCGCCCGATCGGCCTCCGCGTTCCCGGCCTGCGCCGCGATCCGCGCCCCGTACACCGGACTCACCAACCGACCCCAGTAGCTGTCGGCGTTCACCCACATCGGGACCCCGTACTCCGGCCGCTTGAGATCCACCCCCAGCAGCAAGGCCTCGAGCGAATGGAACTTCGACTGATCCCCGTAGATCAGCTCCAGGATCGACGCCACAGTCGGATCCGACAACGTACTCATGGGCAACATCTTGGCCCAGGCCCCGAAGCCGCCGCCCGCCAACCCACCTGCGCCACAACAAGATCAGGGAGCGGTCGGCGCGGGGAATCGGGCGATTCCCGCGGCGACAGCTCCCTGATCCCGGAGTCAGCGCTCGAAGACCGCGATGCACTCCACGTGATGGGTGCCCGGGAAGGCGTCGAAGACCCGCAGGGCCACCGGGTGGTACCCGACGGATCGGTAGAGGCCGACGTCGCGGGCGAAAGCGGCCGGGTCGCAGCCGATATGGATGATGCGGCGCGGGGAACGCTCGCTCAGGGCGTTGACGACATCCTTGCCCGCGCCCGCGCGCGGCGGGTCCAGGACCACGACATCCGGTGCGGCGCCGGACTGTTCGTGAATCCAGCGCTCGACCCGGTCCGCGGTCAGATCCACCCACGGCAGATCCCGCAGCGCCGCCCGGCCCTCGGTGACCGCGGTGCGCGCGAACTCCACACCGTGCACGAACCCCGCGTCTCCGACCCGCCCGGCCAGCCGCGCCGCGAACACGCCGACACCGCAGTACAGATCCCACACCAGCGCACCCGGCGCGGCATCGGCCCACTCGGCCACCACATCCGAATAGCACTGCGCCGCACCGTAATGCGGCTGCCAGAACCCCGTCGCCGACAACTCCCACCGGCGCTCGGCGACATACTGCACCGCGCGCCCGGTGCCATCCACCACCCGCTCGGTGCGGGCACTGTGCGCCGCCGCCCGCCGCGCCGCGGTACTGCGCCGATCCCCGCCGCGACCGCCCCGCTCACGCCGCTCCCGCCGTCCACTCCGCTCGTCCCCGGCGGGCGCGACCTCGACCAGATGCCGCATCCCGTCCCCGTCGACAGCCACCACCAGATCGGCCCCGGGCGTCCACTCCCGTTCGGCGATCCCCTCCATGGCTCCCGCCATCGGCTGCGGGCACCGCAGATCCGCGATGACCTCGGTGCTCCGATACCGATGCACCCCGGCACGGCCGTCGGCGTCCACCACCAGCCGCACCCGGCTGCGCCAGCCACCGGCATACGCGTCCGCCGCCGGCGAACCGACCGGCCGCACGCCACGTCCGGGCCCGGCGTCGGGTGTCGCCGGACTGCCGATGAGGGCGCTCGCGACATGCGTGGCCACTCCCCCGACCCGGCCCGGCGCGACACCGGTGACCGCGGTCGTGTCCGGGCGTCCCCCGGCGCGCGACTCGGATACCCGTCCTGACCGAGACTTTGCGGGCACGGCAGGCTCGGGCACCTCGGCGGCACCCGCGGTCGGCTGCGATTCGGGGCGCGAGCCCGCCAGCAGGCTCGCGCCGAGCCTCGTGGTCACGCCACGGGTCCGTCCGGAACTGCCCGGCAGGGCGATCAGCCCCGTGCGGGAGTCCGGCTGCGCGACCGTGCCGGTCGGCAGACCGGCGGGCACCGGGATGGGCTCGACCGTGAAGTCGGGCTCCCAGCCGGCGAGGCGGCGCAACTGGTCGGCGACGACCTGGTGTTTGAGGGCGCGCTGGGCCTCGGGGGTGGCGAAGGTGAAGTCGCAGCAGCCCGCGCCGCCGGGGCCCGACACCGGGCAGGTGGCGGGGACGCGGTCGGGCGACGGGTCGAGGATGTCGATGGCGTCGGCGCGGCAGAAGGAGCCGCCGCGGTCCTCGGTGACCAAGGCCCGGACCAGTTCACCGGGCAGGCCGTGGCGGACGAACAGGACACGGCCCTCGTGGCGGGCCACACAGAAACCGCCGTGGCCCGGCGGGCCGAGACGGACCTCGAAGACCTCGCCGTACCAGTCGGGTCCGCTCACGATTCGTCCCCGAAACCGCGACGCACCGAACCGGGGGCATTGACCACCCGGCTGGGGTGGGCCCGCCCCGCCGACGAGGACAGCTGCCACGGGACGCTGGTCACCATGACGCCGGGCTCGAACAGCAGGCGGCCCTTCAGACGCAACGCGCTCTGGTTGTGCAGCAATTGCTCCCACCAATGGCCGACCACGTATTCGGGGATGAACACGGTGACCACATCGCGCGGCGAGGTCTTGCGCACCCGCTTCACGTAATCGACCACGGGCTTGGTGATCTCACGGTACGGCGATTCGATCACCTTGAGCGGCACCGCGATATCGCTGGACTCCCACGCCCGCACCAGCGCCCGGGTGTCGGGTTCGTCGACATTGACCGTGATGGCCTCGATGGTGTCGGGCCGGGTGGCGCGGGCGTAGGCCAGGGCGCGCCGGGTCGGCATGTGCAGCTTGGACACCAGCACGATGGAGTGGGTGCGACTGGGCAGCACCCCGTCCCAGTCGGCCTCGTCCAGCTCCCGCGACACGGAGTCGTAGTGGCGGCGAATGAGTTTCATCAGGCCGAAGATCGCCGCCATGGTGATGATGGCGATCCAGGCGCCCGCCACGAACTTGGTGACCAGCACGATGATCAGGACGGTCGCGGTCATGGTCAGGCCGATGGCGTTGATCACCCGCGACCGCTTCATCCGCATCCGCTGCGCGGGATCGGTCTCGGTGCGCAGCAACCGGGTCCAGTGCCGCAGCATGCCGGTCTGGCTCAGCACGAACGACACGAACACGCCGACGATGTAGAGCTGGATCAGACGCGTCACCTCCGCGCCGAACAGCACCACGAACGCGATGGCCGCGCCCGCCAGGAACAGGATGCCGTTGCTGAACGCCAGCCGGTCACCGCGGGTGTGCAGCTGACGCGGCAGGAAACGGTCCTGCGCCAGAATCGAACCCAGCACCGGGAACCCGTTGAAGGCGGTGTTGGCCGCCAGCACCAGGATCAGCGCGGTGACGATGGTGATGAAGTAGAACCCGGCCGGGAAGCCGGAGAACACCGCGCCCGCCAGCTGCGCCACCAGGGTCTTCTGCTCGTAGCCCGCGGGCGCGCCGATCAGGTCCGAGGTGTCGTGGGCGTAGACGATGCCGACCTTCTGGGTGAGCACGATCATGCCCATGAACAGCGTGACCGCGATGCAGCCCAGCAGCAGCAGGGTGGTCGCGGCATTGCGCGACTTGGGTTTGCGGAACGCGGGCACGCCGTTGGAGATGGCCTCGACACCGGTCAGCGCCGCACAGCCGGAGGAGAAGGCGCGCGCGATGAGGAAGACGAAGGCCAGGCCGAACAGATGCTCGTCCTCGGCCTTCAACCCGAATCCGTACGACTCGGCGTGCACCGTCTGACCCAGGAAGATCCGGACGAAACCCCAGATCAGCATGACGAACATGCCGATCATGAAGGCGTAGGTGGGAATCGCGAACGCCGTGCCGGATTCGCGCACACCACGCAGATTGATCGCGGTCAGGATCACGATCGCCGACACCGCGAACAACACCTTGTGCGTCGCCACGAACGGCACCGCCGACCCGATATTGGACGCCGCCGAGGAGATCGACACCGCCACCGTGAGCACATAGTCGACCAGCAGCGCGCTGCCGACCGTCAACCCCGCCGTGGGTCCCAGGTTCTTGGTGGCGACCTCGTAGTCGCCGCCACCGGAGGGATAGGCGTGCACATTCTGCCGGTAGCTGGCCACCACGACCGCCATCACCAGCGCGACCGCCAGACCGATCCACGGTGCGTAGACGTAGGCGGACAGGCCGGCCACCGACAGCACCAGGAAGATCTCCTCGGGCGCGTATGCCACCGAAGACAGCGCGTCCGACGCGAAGACCGGGAGCGCGATCCGCTTGGGCAGCAGCGTATGACCGAGAGAATCGCTGCGGAATGGGCGGCCCACCAGCATGCGCTTGGCGGCCGTCGTCAACTTCGACACTCCAGGCAGCATAGGTCAGTCCGCGGGCGACCGTGTTCGCGGCGCGACGCGGGCCACCCGCGGCCGTAGGGTGACCTCGGGCGCTGTGAGGTTTTTCCGGTTCCGGTTTGAACATGTTCCGGAGGGGGAAAGTGCCCGCAGTGAAACTCGAGCGGTACGGTTGCCACCCGGCCGATATTTCGATCAAGCAACCAGACCGCACACCACGGTTTTCGGGAATGGGGTTCGTACGGTGTACGTCGTGATCATGGGATGTGGGCGGGTCGGATCCTCGCTCGCCCGCGCCCTCGTCCGGATCGGCCACGAGGTCGCGGTGATCGATCAGAACTCGAGCGCCTTCCTGCGCCTGGGCCGCGATTTCCCGGGCCTGTGCATCACCGGCGTCGGCTTCGATCGAGATGTGCTGACCCGGGCCGGAATCGAACGCGCCGGGGCCTTCGCCGCCGTGTCCTCCGGTGACAACTCCAACATCATCTCCGCGCGCGTCGCCCGCGAGACCTTCGGCGTGGAGCGCGTGGTCGCCCGCATCTACGACGCCAAGCGCGCCGCGGTGTACGAGCGCCTCGGCATCCCCACCATCGCCACCGTGCCGTGGACCACCGACCGATTCCTGCGCACCCTGGTCGCCGATCAGTCCACCACCACCTGGCGCGACCCCACCGGCACCGTCGCCGTCACCGAACTCGACCTGAACGAGAACTGGTACGGGCACTCGGTGAACGCGCTGGAGGAGGCCATCGGGGCGCGCGTCGCCTTCGTCATCCGCTTCGGGCAGGGCGTGCTGCCCACGGGCAAATCCATGCTGCAGGCCGACGACCTGGTCTACATCGCCGCCACCTCCGGCAATGTCGGCGAGGCCGTCGCCCTGGCCGCCAATCCCCCTGCCCCCGAGCACTGATCGTGAAGGAAGCCCGATGAAGGTAGCCATCGCCGGGGCCGGAGCCGTCGGCCGCTCCATCGCCCAGGAACTGCTACGCGGCGGCCACCAGGTCATGCTGCTCGAACGCCGACTCGACCACATCGACCCCACCAGCGCCCCCACCGCCGTCTGGACCCACGCCGACGCCTGCGAGCTGGAGACGCTCGAGGAGGCCGGGCTCGAGACCTACGACGTGGTCATCGCCGCCACCGGCGACGACAAGGTGAACCTGGTGTTCAGCCTGCTCGCCAAGACCGAATTCGGCGTGCAGCGAGTGGTGGCCCGCGTCAACGACCCGCGCAACGAGTGGCTGTTCGACTCGTCCTGGGGCGTCGACGTCGCGGTGTCCACGCCGCGACTGCTGGCCTCGCTGGTCGAGGAGGCGGTCTCGGTCGGCGATCTGGTGCGGCTGATGACGCTGCGCCAAGGTCAGGCCAACCTGGTCGAGATCACCCTGCCCACCGATACGCCTTTGGCGGGCAAGGCCGTTCGCACCCTCACCCTGCCCCGCGACGCCGCCCTGGTCACCATCCTGCGCGGCGGGCGCGTCATCGTCCCGCAGGCCGACGATCCGCTCGAAGGCGAGGACGAACTGCTGTTCGTCACCTCGGTCGAGGCCGAGGACGAGCTGCGCAAGGCGCTCGGCGTCAACGGGGTCAACGGGTTCGGCTCGGTCGAAGCCACCGCCTGACCCCGAACCGCCGCACCCCCGCATACGGCAATGGGCCGGGCGCACCCCCTGCGCCCGGCCCATTCGCCGTCTTCATCCCCCGCACCCTCAGGACGCCTCCCGCAGCTCGGCCCGCAGCCGGTTCAGCGCGCGGTGCTGCATGACCCGCACCACGCCCGGGCTGGTGCCGATGGCCTCGGCGGTCTCGGCCGCGGTCCAGCCCAGCACGATCCGCATGACCAGCACCTCACGGTGGGTCGAGGACAGCACCTGCATGAGGTCGCGGGTGGCGCGCCGGGTCTCCATCGCCAGCGCCCGCTCCTCCGGGCCCGCCTCGGTGTTCGGGGCGTCGGGGAACTCCGCGACCGGGTAGGCCGGGTGCAGCTGCGCCCGCCGGAACGCGTCGGCCACCTTGTTCGCCGAGATGCCGTAGACGAAGGCCAGGAACGACTTGCCCTGGTCGCGGTAGCGCGGGATGGCCTGCACCGTCGCCAGGCAGATCTCCTGCGCCACATCATCCGCGGTCACGTGCAGGTGACCCGCGCCGCCCATGCGAGCCGCGCAGTAGCGGCGCACCAGCGGGTACACGATCTTGAGGATCTCGGAGACGGCGGCGCGGTCACCGGCGGCGGCCGGGCCGATCAGCTTCTCCAGTTCCGCTGCGGCGCGCCGGGACTCCGACGTCGCCACACTGCCGGTCTTGCTGCCTCCCCGCCCCGCCGGGTGCCGGCGCGAGGCCGCAATCTGCACCGCGGTACCGAGCCCCTCGCCCCGTTCCTGCGCTGCCACTGCCTTGCCGTCGGTACTCAACTCCGCGTTCCTTTCTCCGTAGCCTGTGAGAGCTTCTGAGAAAGATCGTGCTCGCCGGGGGGCCGCCGAAATAGGTACCCCAGGGGTGGGTTGGTCACCCCCTTTCGTCCCCGCACGGGCCCGAAGGTGTTGCGCGACGCGGATTTAGCGCGATAAGTGCCCGAACTGGACGATTGAGCTAGGCCGCGGAATCCGCGGCCCCGGCCTCAGCCTTACCGGCATTCGCCCTGGCAGAGGGCAGATGACCGGCCTTGCGGACCGCCCAGAAGGTCACCAGCGCGGCCACCGCGGTCAACGGCCATCCCATGGCGATCCGCGCCACCGCCAGCAGACCGGTGCTGTTGGCCGCGTACAGGTGGTTCTGCACCAGGTACCGGGCCACGAACACCAGCGCCCACACCGCGGTCGCGATGTCGTAGAGCCGCATGGCGCGCTTGTCCGAACGCCACCCGGTGCCGTGCCCGTTCAACGCACCCCAGATCACGCCCGCCAGCGGCCAGCGCACCACCAGCGACAGCAGGAACGCCCCGCCGTACACCAGGCTCGCGTAGATGCCGAACAGGAAGAAACCCTTCGCCTCCCCCATCCGGTAGGCGATGAACGCGCACACACCCACACCCAGGAAACCGGAGATGGCGGGCTGGATCGGACCCCGACGCACCAAGCGCCACACCAGGATCGCCGCGGCCACGCCCAGCGACGCCCAGATCGCGGCGGTCAGGCCGCGCAGCGAATTCACCGGCACGAACACCAGCACCGGCAGCGAGGAATAGATCAGGCCCGACAGGCCGCCCATCTGCTCGAGCAGCGTCGGCTCGGGCTCGTCCGCCCCGGCCTCCTCATCGGCATGGTGCGGGGCGTCGGCGGCGCGCTCGGCATCCACCAGCGCCTGCATGTCCTCGTCCAGCAGCGCGTGATCCAGGCGCCATGCCGTCGCATCGGCGTCGGCCGGGTTCAACTGGACCGTGGGCGGGTCGAAGTCCGCCGCAGCGGAGGGCTCGGCGGACTCGCGGCCCTCGCCGCTGCTGGTGGGGTTCGGCATGAGTGTCAGGAATTCCCGCGCAGTTCGTAGTAGGGGTTGTAGATGACCTTGCCGCCGTCGCGTTCACCGACGCGGCCGCGGACCAGGATACGACGGCCCGGTTCGATTCCCGGGATACGACGCCTGCCGATGAACACCAGGGCCACGCTGTCGGTGCCGTCGAAGAATTCGGCGGCCACCTCCGCACCACCGGCCTTGGGACAGGCCTCCACACTGCGGAGCCGGCCGACCATGGTGACTTCCTCACCACGCCGGCATTCCGATGCCCGGCACGCGCCCGACGCCTCGGACGTCTCGGCGAGCTCTTCGGCATCCAAACGATCCAGGTCCTCCGTCAGTCTGCGGCCGAGCCGCCGGAAATAGCCTGACGGGGTGTCCTTCCCACCCGCGGATGGCATCTCGCACGCTCTCCTGTAGAGCTCGGACGGCGTGGGTCTCACGTCGTTCGTTCCTTCCACGTCGACCGGGCGGTTTGCCACCCGGCCGCTCATGGCCGTACCTCCGCCACTGTAGATGGGACGGGCTGCACCCGCCACGCGCGCCCGTCCCCGCTACAGTCGGCCGGTGCCCGATCTTCCCCGTCCGGCGGTCGCCGTCGCCCTGCCCGGAACCGGCTCCGACGCCCACTTCGCCCGCCGCGCCTTCGGATCCGCTTGCGCCGCACTGGATCTGCCGTTCCTGGCGGTCGACCCCGACCCGCGCGCGGTGATCGAGAGCTACCGGGCCGCCCTGGACGCCGCCGCCCGCTCCGGACCCGTCCTGGTCACCGGGATCTCGCTGGGCGCGGCCGTCGCCGTGGACTGGGCCGCCGAGCACCCCGAATCGGTGTTCGGCGTGGTCGCCGCCCTGCCCGCCTGGACCGGCGCCGACACCACCGGCTGCCCCGCGGCCCTGTCCGCCGCC